>NZ_JARXWD010000006.1:0-207033 GCF_029892765.1 Stenotrophomonas sp. 1278 | reverse complement strand
TGTCCGCGCCATGGATGGCGCGGCCAAGCCTACAAGGACGTACTTGCGGCGTCCCCGCAATCCGACACCGCCCCGCCTCCCCCGCAGAAATCCAGAGCCGCTGTTGCTGTTGCCCCGGCTTCTGCCGGTGCCGGGCGCAGCCCGGCAGGCACTACCCCCTGGCAAGGCAGCACGGCACAATCGCTGCATGAGCCCGACCACCCCTGTTTCCGCCCTGACCATCGCTGGCTCCGACTCCGGCGGCGGCGCCGGCATCCAGGCTGACCTGAAGGCCTTCGCCGCGCATCGCGTGCATGGGCTGTCGGTGATTGCCGCACTGACCGCGCAGAACACCCGCGGCGTCCGCGCCGTGCACGTGCCACCGATCGACTTCCTGCGCGCGCAGATCGAAGCCTGCTTCGACGACTTCGACATCCACGCGGTGAAGCTGGGCATGCTGGCCAACGCCGAGGTGATCCACGCGGTGGCCGATGCACTGGAACGCCATCGACCACCGCACGTGGTGCTCGACCCGGTGATGGTGGCCACCAGCGGTGCGCGCCTGCTGGAGGACAGCGCGCTGCAGGCAATGCGTCAACGGCTGCTGCCACTGGCCACCCTGGTCACCCCCAATGCACCCGAAGCGGAGCTGCTGGTCGGCCGCAGCATCGCCAATGGCAACGACGCAGAGCGGGCCGCCGCCTCGCTCCTTGATCTGGGCGCCGGTGCAGTGCTGCTGAAGGGGGGGCACCTGCACGAAGGCAACCGCGTGGTCGACCGCTACTTCGACGGCGTCAGCAGCGAAGAATTCATCCATGCCCGCCTGCCACTGGATGCGCATGGCACCGGCTGCACGCTAGCCTCGGCCATCGCCGCGCAGCTCTGCAACGGGCTGAGCCTGGCCAATGCCTGCGAAGCCGGCATCGACTACGTAGCGCGCGGATTGCAGCAGGGCTATGCGCCCGGCCGCAGCGAGGTGCTGGTACTGGACCACTTCGGCGCGGCGCCCCACGCATGAGCGATTCGCCACGCGCGCTCACCGTGAACAGCGGCGATGGCCACCGTTTCGACGTGATCGCCTGCGTGCCCGCACAGCCGCTGGCACGGCTGTTGTGGCTGCCGGCGCTGGGCGTGGCCGCGCGCCACTACGTACCGCTGGCGCAGGCACTTGCAGCCAGGGGCGTGGCGGTCTACCTGCACGAATGGCGTGGCAATGGCAGCAGTTCGCTGCGCCCGTCGCGCAGCCAGGATTGGGGCTACCGGCAGATTCTCGACCACGATCTGCCGGCCAGCCAGGCCCTGCTCGCCGATGCCGATGACGCGCAGGAGGTACTGCCATGGATCATCGGTGGCCACAGCCTGGGCGGGCAGCTGGCCTGCGTGCACGCCGGACGCCAACCACAGGCGTTCGATCGATTGTGGCTGGCCGCCAGCGGTACACCGTTCTGGCGCACGTTCCCGCCACCACGCGGTTGCCTGCTGCCACTGATCTATCGCTTCCTGCCGTGGATCGCGCGGCGCCAGGGCGTGCTGCACGGGCGCCGGCTGGGTTTCGGCGGCACCGAAGCACGCGGACTGACCGCCGACTGGGCACGCGTAGGGCTGAGCAATCACTACGCCGCCGCAGGCATGGACGAGGACCTGGATGCGCAGATGGCGCGCGTGCACGGCAGTGCGCAGGCGGTGCTGATGGAAGACGATTGGCTGGCGCCAAGCGGATCAATGCAGGCGCTGCTGGCGAAACTGCCGAATGTCGCCTCGGAATTACGCGTGCTTTCTGCGCAGGAGCTGGGTACGCAGGCCGATCACTTCGCGTGGATGAAACACCCGGAGGCTGTCGCAGAGGCGTTTTTCATTCAGTTGGGTGAAAATTTTCACAAAAGCGTTGACGACTCGCGCCGACATCCGCATAATTCCGCTCCTGTCGCAGGGCGCCCGTAGCTCAGTTGGATAGAGTACCTGGCTACGAACCAGGCGGTCGGGAGTTCGAATCTCTCCGGGCGCACCACTCGACAGACCTTCAGCATCCGCCGCTGGAAGTGCAGTAAAATTTGATTGTGTACCGCGCGCCCGTAGCTCAGTTGGATAGAGTACCTGGCTACGAACCAGGCGGTCGGGAGTTCGAATCTCTCCGGGCGCACCACACACGATCAACACAATAAGTTTATGTAATTGGCGCCCGTAGCTCAGTTGGATAGAGTACCTGGCTACGAACCAGGCGGTCGGGAGTTCGAATCTCTCCGGGCGCACCATTACACCGAAACAGCAGGCCTCGGCCTGCTGTTTTTTTATGTGTGTTTTTTGGCAGGGCTGCGCCCTGCACCTGCAGAAGCCACTGCGCAAGCAACAGCAACAGCTGGCATTCCGTGGGATGGCGGGGCGGTATGGATAGGCAGGACACGCCGTAAACCCATCCATGGGGGATCGATGGCGCCATCCATGGCGCCAACGGTCCTGCCTACCCATACCGCCCCGCCCCTGACAGATCACCGCGATCTGCAGTAGATCCACGCCGTGCGTGGATGACTCCATTGAATTCGAATATTTCGACAGTTGAACGAAGGACATCCATGCTTGGCGTGGATCTACGTGTCGACCAAGGTCGACACCCACCAAGAGCAGGCCAAGAGCAGGCCAAGCCATTCCGGCAGATCGCGAAAATCTGTCGAAGGCGGGGTGGGTCCGGTTGCGGGAGTGTCCGCGGCATGGATGCCGCGGCCAAGCCCCCATGGACGGGTTTACGGCGTCTCCCGCAACCGGACCCACCCCGCCTCCCCACAGGAAACCAGCTTCTGCTGTTGCTGTTGCTGTTGCTGTTGCTGTTGCTATTGCTGTTGCTGTTGAGGTTGCCGGCCAGCGGCCGGCACTACTGCAGGTGCAGGCCTGCCGAACCCTACCCCTCTGCCATCGCCTGCCACCATTGCGCCAGCAGCTCCGGCCGCCGCAGGCGCTCGCGCCACCAGCGCAGGGCCGCGCCATCTTCGCCGGTGCGCCAGGCCAACCAGAAGGTCTCTTCCGGCTTGTGCTCCTCGACCTCGCGGATCACCAGCTGGCCGCGCGCCACCGCCGCGCGCGCGCAGGGCTCGGGCAGGAAGCCGAATCCCAGCCCCTGGCACTGCAGCTTCAACTTGCTGGCCATGTCCGGCACGGTCAACGTCTCCTGGCCCATCAACAGCCCCACCGTTCGTGGCAGCAGCCGCCGCGCCGAGTCGGACACGGCGATCGCGCAATACGGCGCCAACTGCTCGCGGCCCAGCACACCCGGTACGGACGCCAGCGGATGCCCGGGTGCCACCGCAAACACAAAATCAACGCTGCCCAGCGGCTCGACCACGTAGCCCCCGCCACTGGGGCCCTCACCGGGAGCCGCGACCAACAGGTCGGCGCGCCGGTCCAGCAGCGCTTCCCAGGTACCGGACAGTGCTTCGCCAAACAGGCGCAGCCGGGTGGGCGCCGCCACCTCGCGGAACGCGGCGATATCCGGCCCCAGCAGCCAGGTCGGAAATACCGAATCCACCGCCAGGGTCAATTCCGCCTCCCAGCCCGAGGCCACCCGCCGCACCCGCAGCTCGAGCTCCCGGGCCGCACGCAGCAGGTGCCTGCCCTCCTCCAGCAGCGCGCGCCCGGCCTCGGTCGGCTCTGCCCGCGGGCCGATCCGGTCGAACAGCTGCACCCCCAGATCCTCTTCCAGCTTGGCCACGGTGTAGGAAATGGTCGAAGGCACCTTGTGCAGGGCCTTGCCGGCGCCGGCAAAGGAGCCTCGGCGGTCGATCGCGTCCAGGATCTGCAGGGCATCGAGGCTGAGCTTGAGCATTCGAAATTTTCGATGATGGCTGTCAAAACTATCCGTTTTTCAAACCCAAGGTGCAAGCGGATACTTCTCTTCAACGGGGAAACACAGCGGCTACCCGCCCACCCCGCCCCATCGAAACCATCGAACAAGGAGATTCCATCATGCTGCAGATCCGCAAGAGCGCTACCCGTGGCCTGGCCGAGCATGGCTGGCTGTCCTCGCGCCATACCTTCTCGTTCGCCAGCTACTACGACCCCCGCTATGTGAGCTTCGGCCCGCTGCGGGTCATCAACGAAGACAAGGTGATCGGCGGCCAGGGTTTCGGCACCCACAGCCACAGCAACATGGAGATCGTCTCCTACGTGCTGGGCGGCGCGCTGGAACACAAGGACTCGATGGGCACCGGTTCGGTGCTGCGCTACGGCGACGTGCAGCGCATGAGCGCAGGCAGCGGCGTCAGCCACAGCGAGTTCAATCATTCGGCCAGCGATCCGGTGCATTTCCTGCAGATCTGGATCTTCCCGGAGGCCGAGAACATCGCGCCGTCGTATGAGGAGACCCACTTCACGCCGGAGAGCAAGCGCGGCCAGCTGCGCCTGATCGCCTCGCCGGATGGCGCCGATGGTTCGCTGCACATCCATCAGGATGCGCGCATCTTCGCCACCATCCTCGATGGCGAGCAGAAGCTGCACCACGCCCTGGCTGCCGGCCGCGGCGCGTATGTGCAGGTGGCGCGTGGCCAGCTGCAGGTCAATGGCATCACCCTGGAAGCGGGTGACGCACTGCAGGTCAGCGACGAGGCACAGCTGACCCTGGAAAACGGCAACGACGCCGAAGTGCTGGTGTTCGACCTGAAGCTGTAACCAGCATGCCCGCGATGCCATCCGGCATCGCGGGCATGTCCTGTTGCAACGCGATCAGAACCTGTACGTCACTGCCAGCCGCACGTTGCGCGGCTCGCCCCAGGTGTAGGTGCTGTACCAGCTGAAGATCGTGTAATAGCGCTTGTCCAGCAGGTTGTTGACGTTGACCGTGGCCGACAGGCGATCGTTGAACTGGTACCGGGCCATGGCATCCAGCAGCCAGTACGGCTGGGTGCGATGAACCACCGACGTGCCACTGGCCGGGTTGGTGATGTCGCCGAACGTGGAGTCCTGCCAGCGCGCACCGCCACCGACAGTCAGGCCCTGCCAGTCGCCGCGCAGGCGGTAGCTGGTGTGCAGGCTGAACTGGTTTTCCGGCTCCAGCGTGGTCACCTTGCTGCCGGCCTGGCGGGCGATCTTGTGCGCAAAGCCGCCCTGCACCTGCCAGCCCTCGGCCAACTGCCCGGACATCTCCAGTTCGTAGCCCTTGGTGCGTACGCCCATCAGTGCGCGATAGGCATCTTCTCCGTTGGGCGTTTTGCCGCCTGTAGGCTGGGCGAAATTGTCCTGGTCGAGCTGGAACAGTGCCGCGCTGGCATTGAAGCGGCCATCGAGGAACTCCGCCTTCAGGCCCATTTCATAGCTGCGGCCTTCCAGCGGATCCAGTGCCTTGCCCTGTTCGTCGCGTTCGCTGTGCGGCTTGAAGATGGTGCTGTAGCTGGCGTAGACCGAATAGTGCTGGCCAAGGTCGTAGACCACGCCGGCATAAGGCACGAACACGCCGGTCTCGCGCGTCTGCGGCGAACGGTAGCTGGCCAGGCGGCTGCCGACGATCACCTTCAACGGGTCGGCCACGTCGAAGCGACCGACCACGTACAGGCCGTTCTCGCGGGTCACCTCATTGTTGCCATAACCGCGCTGCCATTCCGGCTCCGGGATGTCGCCCTTCCAGCTGTTGTAGTCGGCAACGGCGGTCGGGTACCCGGGCTGCGGCGAATAGCCGGTGTTGGTCCAGCGCTTGCGCGAGGCACTGCCGCCGACCACCAGTTCATGCTGGCGACCGAACAGGCCGAAATTGCCGCTCAGATAGAAGTCGGCCGCGTTGCTGACCGTCTTGCCGACGTACTTGCCCAGCCACAACGAGACGCCTTCGCCGGTGACCGGATCGGGATTGCCACCGGCCGCACCGGCCAGTGCCGCATCGTAGCCGTTGACCTGATGGTTGAGCTGCAGCTTGGCTACCCAGTCGTTGTCGAAGGTATGTTCCAGCGTGGCAAAGCCGGTGCGCACGTATTGGCGCCAACCGCTCCAGTGGGTGCCGTTGTTGAACGAGCGCGGCATGTCGTTGAAATTGCCCTGGCTGTCCAGCAGCGGAATACCGCCCCAGGTCGAGCCCTTGGGATCGCTCTCCAGCACGTCGCCACCGACTGTCAGCAGCGTGCGTTCGCCCAGATCGGCTTCCAGCACGGCATAGCCGACCTTGCTGGTGCGCTGGTAGAAATCCAGATTGGAATGCTTGTCCTGCCAGGCACCTACCGCGCGCCCGCGCACGCGGCCATCGGCGGTCAACGGTCCGCCGACATCGACTTCGGCACGGTAGTCGTCCCAGCGGCCGACCCCCAGCGTCGCACTGCCAGCAAATTCCTTGCCCGGCTTCTTGCGCACCAGGTTGATGGTCGCGCCGGGGTCGCCCATGCCGGTCAGCAGGCCGGTGGCGCCCTTGAGCACTTCGATGCGGTCGTAGATCGCGGTATCGCTGAGCGTATTGCCGGCCGAGTACGCCGAGTCGCGTGACATCGGAATGCCGTCGTACTGGAAGTTCTGCACGGCAAAACCACGTGCGTAGTACTCGGTGCGCTCACTGTCGTAGGTGACGATGCTGATGCCCGGGGTCACCCGCATCACGTCATCGATGCCATCCAGACCGAAGTCGTCCATCTGCGCACGGGTGATCACGCTGATGGTCTGCGGGGTCTGCCGAGGGGTCAGCACCAGGCGGGTGGCGGTGGCGATGGTACCCGGCGTGTACGCGCCGCTGCCCTCGGTGATGGTGCCCAGCTGGTTGGCGGTGACCTGTACGGTCTGCAGCGTCTGCGAGGGCGTCTTGCCCTCTTCTTCAGCCGGCGCCGATTGCGCCGAGGCGGCGCCGGCAGTGGCCAGTGTGGTCAGCAGAAGACCATTGGCAAGGGCCTTCGCCAATGGGCGGCGACGCAGGGACAGCACGGAAAAACGAACAGGCACAGACGACACGACGGGACCTCCACGAAGGGGTGGGATCCTCTGGCGGCGGCTCGAGGGGAAGGGGGAAATGCGGCCAAGGGCGGCCGGCGCAGGAGTTTACTCTCCTGCGCCCCCGCTGTCGTGGGGTGGCGCCAGTGCCTGACCTGGGACTGCTGCCTGGCGATAGTCAGCCGTCGACGGCAGCCACGGCCTCCAGGATCAGTGCTGCCACTTCGGAGGGATGCGAGGCCAGCGAGGCATGGCTTGCCTCCAGCTGCAGCAGGCGCTTGGGCTGCATGCGTTCGGCCATGGCCTTCTGGTTCTGTGGCGCGATCATCCGGTCCTGGCTGGAAAGCTGGTACCAGCTCGGCTTGTGCTTCCACGCCGGATCGCTGATCGCATCGCCGAAGGTGCTGGCCAGCGGCGCCTTCTGGGTCACCGCCATCACCCAGCCTTCGTCGGCGCTGAGGTCCTGGCAGAAGCTCTCATGGAACTTGTCGGCACGCAGCCACAGATAGCCATCGCTGTCCGGGGCGAGGTTCGGCGCCGCTTCGGGCAGGTGCTGCTGGGTGATGCCACCGGGGCTCTCACCACTGTCCGGCGCAAATGCGGCGATGTAGACCAGCGCCTGCACATTCGGCTGGTTGCCGGCTTCGGTGATCACCGCGCCCCCGTAGGAGTGCCCGACCAGTACGACCGGGCCATCGATCTGGCGGATCATCCTGCGCGTCCGCTCTGCGTCGTTGACCAGCGAGGTCAGCGGCAGTTCGACCGCCTTCACCTGGTCGTGGCCCTTGCGGTGCAGCTCCAGGATGACCTTGCCCCAGTGTGCGGCCCCGCCCCAGAACCCATGGACGAGGAGGATGGTCGGTGTGGTGCTCATGCGCTGATCTCCGGCGGCGGCCGGGCGGAATGCCGACCGTCGGGCTACTCTCCACTGATGGCGTTAATCAACGGTGACGCATCCGGACCACTGCATTCGTATGCGTCGCCCGATGTCATCCATGGCACTTGCCGATGGCTTCTGAAAACGTTTTCATGAAGGCGATCCTCTGGAGCCTTCCTCGCGCATGACGCCCTCTTCTCCCCGCGCCCAGCAGCACGCGACCCGCGCTGCGTTCTTCATTCCCGGCTTTGCCACCGCTGCCTGGGCACCGATGGTGCCCTTCGCCAAGGCCAAGGCCGGGTTGTCCGACGCCAGCCTGGGCGGGCTGCTGCTGTGCCTTGGCCTCGGCTCGCTGCTGGCGATGCCACTGGCCGGTGCGTTGACCGCGCGCCTGGGCTCGCGCCGCTTGATGATCGCGACCACGGCCTTGATCCTGCTCGCCCTGCCACTGCTGACGCTCGCCCCCACGCCGCTGGCACTGGGAGCAACGCTGTTCGTCTTCGGTGCGGGTGTGGGGGCGATGGACTGCACGATGAACATGCAGGCGGTGGCCGTCGAGCGCGATGCAGGGCGGCCGATGATGTCCGGCTTCCACGCGTTCTACAGCATCGGCGGCTTCATCGGCGCCGGCTGCATGACCGGCCTGCTGGTTCTCGGCACGCCCCTGTGGCTGGCGTCATTGGTTGCCGTGGCGGCGATGCTGCTGGTGGCCCTGTTGTCGGCACCGCACTGGCGCCCGCAGCGCATTCTGCATGACGGCCCGATGCTGGCCCTGCCGCACGGCGTGGTGCTGTTCATCAGCGTGCTCGCCTTCGTGGTGTTCCTGGCCGAGGGTTCGATGCTGGACTGGAGCGCGGTGTTCCTGGCCGAAATACGCCACGTGCCGCGCGACCAGGCCGGTGCCGGTTTTGCCGTGTTCACGCTGGCGATGACGGCGATGCGCCTGTTCGGCGATGGCATCGTCGAGCGCCTCGGCCGAACCCGTACCATCGTCATTGGCGGCATCACCGCTGCGGCCGGTTTCGCGCTGGCCACGCTGGTGCCCTCCTTCGCCATGGCGCTGGTTGGCTACGTGCTGGTGGGCCTGGGCTGCGCCAACATCGTGCCCGCCCTGTTCTCGATGGCGGGCCAGCAGCGCGCGATGCCGGAGAGCATTGCGATCACCGCAGTCACCACGCTGGGCTATGCCGGCATTCTTGCAGGCCCCGCAGCGATCGGCGCGCTCGCCCATGCCACCAGCCTGGGCTTTGCCTTCCTGTGCGTGGCAGCGATGCTGCTGGGTGTAGCGGCATCTGCACGTTCGCTGGCCCGCCGCCTGCCCTGAAGCTCAGCCGCGTGCTGGGGTTTTTGCGGGTGTGTCGACGCCATGCACCAGCCATTCGGCCTGGTCCGGCAACTGCGGTGCCGGACACGCGGCTTTCGGATGGTGCTCGTCGCGCGCCATCCAGTCATCGACCGCCCCGGCCAGCAGGTCCAGCCGCAGCGGCAGGGTGATGTGATCTTCGCCGCGCATCTCGATGTAGTGCGCACGCGGATTGGCCTGCGCCAACGCGCGGCCTTGGCTGACCGGAATGTGCTGGTCGCCCTGCCCGTGCAGCAGCAGCACGCAGGCGCGGGTATCGGCCAGCGCGCGGGCAACATCCACCTTGTCCAGATCCACGTCGATGCGGCGGCTGGCGGCGGCCACCACCTGGTTGATGTCCTGGCTGCCGTAGCGCCAGCGTGCATACGAAGCGATGGCCTGTGCCTTCAACCCTTCCGGCTGCAGGGCCATCAGATGCGGAATCATGGTGCGGATCGCAACCCCGGCATTGGCGAACGATTCCATCGCCACCACGCCGGCGACCTGGTCGCCCAGCTTGTCGGCGGTGAACAATGCGGTGGCAGCGCCGTAGGAAACACCGAACAGGTACAGCGGGCCGGTCACTTCGCCGCGCGCGCGCAGTTCGGCGATGACATCCACAACATCGTCCGACTCGTAGGTGCCGTAGCCGGAGGGACCGGCGCCGGACTGGCCATGGTTGCGCAGGTCCAGGGTGATCACGCGGTAGCCCGACTCGGCCAGCTGCAGCGACCATGGCAGCATCGAATCACCGTTCATCATCCAGCCGTGCAGCAGCACTACGGTGCCGCGCGGCGCCTGCGCGCGGAACGGCTGCGGTACGGACAGGCTCAACCCGGTATCCAGCGGCAGGCCGTTCTGGTGCTGCTGCGGCAGGTAGTGGTAGCGCGCACCGTAGTCGCCCGCATCGAAAGCACGCCAGAAGATCGGCACGCCATCACGGCCCGGGGCGAAGCCATGCCGGTTCGGCAGCGCGGCCACAGCTGCGGCGATACGCGGTTGATCAAGCAGGGTCGAGACGCCACCGGGCGCGATCAGGCGGTCGCTGAGCGAGGTGGACGAGGCCGTCATCGAGGAAGAGCATGCAGCCAGCCACAGGCCGGCGCACGCCAGCAAAAGCAGCAGCAGGCGCTTCATGGGCAGTCAGGGGAAAAGTGCGACAGCGTGGCAGGTTAGCGGCCACGCCCGGCGCCATCTATCGCAGCTGGATGACGGGTTGATGACAGCGCAGGATCGATTCAGCTTGTCACAATGTCGCGACCGGCCAAAGCATTGATCCGGATCAATGAACGCCATCGCACGAATGGCCACAGTGCCGGCATGCGCACCCCGTTCAAGCTCGCCATTGCCCTGGCCGCCACCTTGGCCGCCGCTTACGGCATCGCCCGCAGTACACCGTACTGGTTCGCCCCACCGCAACAGGCCGAGGTCGACATCCACGACCCGGCCCTGATCGAGCAGGGCCGGTACCTGTCGCGTGCCGCCGACTGCGCCGCCTGCCATACCGCACCGGGTGGCAGGCCGTTCGCCGGTGGCCTTGGCATGCAGACCCCGATGGGCACGCTGTACTCGACCAACATCACACCGGACACGGAGACCGGCATCGGCGCATACGACTACGCCGATTTCGAGCGCGCGGTGCGGCGTGGCATCCGCCATGACGGCCAGCCGCTGTATCCGGCCATGCCCTACGCCTCGTACGTGATCGCCAGCGATGCCGAGATCAAGGCGCTGTATGCCTACTTCATGGGTGCGGTGCAGCCGGTCCGGCAGGACAACGCCGACAGCACGATTCCGTGGCCGGCAAACATGCGCTGGCCGCTTGCCTGGTGGCAGCTGCTGTTCGCACGCCCGCGCAGCTTCAGCCCTGATCCCACCCTGGATGCCGGCCAGCAGCGCGGCGCCGAACTGGTTGAAGGCCTGGCCCATTGCGGCGCGTGCCATACCCCGCGCGGGCTGGCCTTCCAGGAAAAGGCGATGGCCGACGATGGCAGCCGCCAGTTCCTGTCCGGCTCGGTGCTGGAAGGCTGGTACGCGAAGAACCTGCGCAATGAACAGACCGGCCTGGCCAGCTGGAGCGAAGCCGAAATCGTCGAGTTCCTGCGCACCGGCCGCACCGATCGCTCCGCGGCTTTTGGCGGCATGGCCGATGTGGTCGAGCACAGCACGCAGTACCTGTCCGACGCCGATCTGCTGGCGATGGCGCGGTACCTGAAGCAGCTGCCGGCCCGCGAAGGGCGCAGCGCGCAGTGGACGCCGGGCACCGACACCACCACCGCCGCACTGCGCGGCGGCGACTACCGGGTGGCCGGTTCGCTGGCCTACGCCGAACACTGCCAGGCCTGCCATCGCGCGGATGGCCGCGGCATGCCACGGGTCTACCCAGCCCTGGCGGGCAACTCCATCGTCTTCGCCGATGATCCCAGCTCGCTGGTGCAGGTGACCCTGACCGGCGGGCGCACGCCACATACCGCGCACGACCGCATGGCATTCACCATGCCGGGCTTCGAGCAGCTGCCCAATGCGCAGCTCGCCGACATCCTCACCTTCATCCGCAACAGCTGGGGCAACCAGGCCAGCGCGGTCACTGAACTGGACGTAGCGCGCATGCGCCGGGTGGTGCGTGACAAGCCGGCGCATGTGGTCCCTCAGGAGACGGCGCAATGAGGCGTTCGAAGAAGCGTTCGACAGCGTTGATCGCCAGCGCGGTCGTTGTGGTGCTGCTGGCCGGTGCTGGCACGCTGCTGTACCAGCACCTGTACCCGGACCTGGACGCGGAAGTCGCGAGGACCCTGGACATCCTCGACAGCCACGGCCAGGTGGTGGGCCAGTACCACGTGCCCAGTGCCGAGGAGATCGCCAGCCTCGGCAACGCCGACGCGGTGATGTTCGGCCGTCGCCTGCTCAACGAGACCGCACGCCTTCTGCCGGACAACGTCGGCAACGATCTGAACTGCAATTCGTGCCACATGGCCGAGGGCAAGCGACCGTTCGGTAACCACTACTTGAACACCGGAGGCGGCAGCTACCCGCGCTACATGCCGCGACCGGGCAGGGAAATCGGCCTGGCCGAGCGCATCAACGGTTGCCTGCAGCGTTCGATGAACGGCAAGCCGCTGGCCAAGGACGCGCCGGAGATGCGTGCGATGCTGGAATACATGGCGTGGCTGAGCCGCCCGGTACCAGAGGGTGCGCGCGTGGCCGCGCCCAGCGAAGGGCCGATCGACAGCACGCTGACACCGGACCCGATACGTGGACAGGCGCTGTATGCCGCGCAGTGCGCCGCCTGCCACGGCGACAACGGCGAAGGCCGGCGCGACGCCAGCGGCGATATCGCGTTCCCGCCGTTGTGGGGCGAGCGCAGCTTCAACATCGGTGCCGGCATGGCGCGGCTGTACAAGGCCGCAGGCTTCGTCAAGCACAACATGCCGCCGGCAACGACCCGTGAACCGCCACTGGGCCAGCAGGTGATGCCCGACCAGGACGCGGTGGATATCGCCAGCTACTTCATCAACCAGCCGCGCCCGGACTTCGCCGGCAAGGCCAAGGACTGGCCGCGCGATCCGAAACCGAAGGACGCGCGCTACTGAGCAACGCCCCGGTCTTGCCGGCCGTCACACAACACACTCCCTGCATCTGCGCGTCACCGCCATGTCATCGGCGCTGCCGACACTCCCGGACTTTCCTCCCTTGAAGGTCCGGTTTCGATGCGAACGATTGCGCGCTTTCCCCGTATCTCGCTGCTTGCCCTGCTGATTGCTCCCGCACTGGATGCCCTGGCTGAAGCACCGCAGGGCGATGTGGCCGATACGCGAAGCGCCGACGCGCGGACCCTGGACCAGGTACAGGTGATCGGCCAGGCCACCAGTTATGCCAAGACCTCGGTGCGCCAGGAAACGTTGAACCGGCAGACCGTGTTGAGCAGCGTCAATGGCGCGCTCAACGAAGTGCCCGGCGTGGTCGTCAGCGAAGCCGATGCCACCGGTTCCTCGGTGTGGGGCACGCAGATCAGCATGCGCGGCTTTGTCACCAACCGCGACACCCAGCAGATCGGCACCACCATCGATGGCCTGCCCAATGGTGGTTCCGGTTATGGCGGCGGCTCGCTGGCCAACCGCTACATCGACACGCTCGACCTGGAAACGGTGGAAGTGAGCCAGGGCACGGCCGATATCTCCTCGCGCTCGAACGAAGCACTCGGTGGCACCCTGAACTTCCTCACCAGCGACCCGCTGCAGGAGCAGCGACTGCGCATGGTGGTGGGTGCCGGTGACAATGAAGCGCGCAAGTATTACGTGCGCTACGACACCGGCCTGCTTGCAGGACACACCCGCGCGTGGATCAGCGCATCGTCGGCGCGCGTGCATGACTGGATCGATGGCACCGGCCACACCAGCAACGACAACATCGCCGGCAAGTTCATCACCGAGCTGGACCGCTGGACCCTGACTGGCTACCTGTCCTACAACGATGCCGACGAGCCGGAGTACACCAGTGTTTCGCCGAAGGGGTTCGCCACCAACCCCGACCGCGACGGCCTGGTCGGCACCCTGACCGGCATTCCGTACCTGGACCAGAACTACCGCTCCGGTTCGCGCGCACTGCGCGAGAACACGTTCGGCTACCTGCGCGCAGCCTTCGATGGCGGCAACGGTTTCAAGGCCTCGATGGCCGCCTACGGGCACCGCATGCAGGGCCGCGGTGACTGGCTGCCGCCGTACCTGGCCGACGTCAACGACGACGGTGCCGGTCGCCCGCAGTCGGAGTACCTCGGCGGCAGGACGGTCTACGGTGGCAGCAACCGCGGCCAGATCTACTTCGTGAACCCCGACGGCAGTTCCGCCCAGCGCCTGGCCAGCTGCACGCCGCGACTCGGCTTCAGCGCCGAGTACGACCCCAACTGCTACGCCGGCAACGTGCAGGGCGCGCAGTCCTACCGCCATTCCCACTACGACAACGATCGCGTGGGCGTGACCGCCGACGTCGAATGGCGGCAGACCTTTGGTGCCATCGACAACACCGTACGCGGCGGGCTGTGGGTGGAGAAGCTGGACCGTTCCGTGCGCCGCGATTGGCACCGCCTGCTCAACGTCGGCCAGGACATCGCCTTCGACCACCAGCCCTATTGGGTGCAGTTCGAGGACAAGTACAAGGTCGATGAGCAGATGTACTACGTCGAGGACGTGGCCCGCTTCGGCCCGTTCAGCGCACGCCTGGGCGTAAAGCAGTTCTTCGTCGACCAGTCCCGCCGCCGCGTGATTGGCGCCGCCGAGAATGTGAAGTCCGACTCGAAGTCCGATCCGCTGCTGTCCACCGGCTTCACCTGGGCCCCGGGCGTGGAGGGCTTGGAACTGTTCGCCGGCTACTCGCAGAACTTCGCCGCGATCCCGTCCGGCGTGCTGGGTGAAACCGATCCCCAGCGCTTCCGCAACGTCGAACCGGAGACCGCCGACAACATCGAACTGGGCATGCGCATCAGCCGCTGGCCGCTGACCGCCTCGGTCACCCTCTACAACATCAAGTTCGACAACCGCATCGTGTATCTGCCAGCCGGCCTGGTCAGCGGCATCGACTACCTCGGCGAGACCGATGGCGTCTACGAGAACTTCGGCGGCGTGGAGAGCAACGGCCTGGAAGCGGCCTTCGGCTACGGCTGGGACAATGGCTGGCGCATCAATGCGGCCTACACCTACAACCGGTCCAAGTACCTGGGCAGCGGCAACGACGCGCGCGACACGCAGCTGGGCATCGTCGATGGCGCCAAGGTGATCGGCCAGCCGGAGCAGATCCTGGTGGTGTCGGCCGACTGGCAGGGTGAGAACTGGAACTTCGGCCTGTCCGGCCGCTACCTGGGCGAACGCTACCTGGATGCGGCCAACGTCAACAAGCTGCCCTCGGCCACCGTGTTCAACGCCAACATCGGCTTCGACCTGCAGGGCCTGTCGCCGCGCCTGAAGGGCATGGGCGCCAACCTGGTGGTGAGCAACATGACCGACAAGCGTTATCTTGCAGGGGTGGACGGCCGCGACAACGCCTTCATCGGCGCCCCGCGCACCGTCGGCATCTCCTTCCGCGTGGACCTGTGAGTGTGACCCTGTGACTGATACCGGCCGACGCCGACTGTTGCAGGCCGGCGTCGCCGCCGGCCTTTCGCCGCTGCTGCCCAGCATCGCCCGGGCAGCAGCGATCGCCCCTGCTTCGCGCACGCGCAGCCTGCAGGACCTGCAGCACATCGTGGTGTTCATGCAGGAGAACCGCTCGTTCGACCACTACTTCGGCACGTTGCCGGGCGTGCGTGGCTTCGGTGACCGTTTCGTTGCCCCGGCATCACCGCTGCCCGGTGGCGACCGCCCGCGCAGCCTGTGGCTGCAGCCCGACGCCAGCGGACAACGCGCCATCGCCCCCTTCCCGTTGGATACCGCTGCGCACTTCGGCTACATGCGGGTGGAAGGCACGCCCCACACCTGGCCTGATGCACAGCAGGCGTGGGACCACGGGCGCATGGCGCACTGGCCCAAGGCCAAGCAGAACCATTCGATGGGCTACTTCCAGCGCAGCGACATGCCGTTCCAGTTCGCCCTGGCCGATGCGTTCACGCTGTGCGATGCCTACCACTGCGCGATGCAGGCCGGCACCAACCCGAACCGCGTGTTCCTGTGGACCGGCCACAACGACGCCCAGGGCCAGGCAGGCGGCCCGGTGATCGCCAATTCGCACGACAATTTCCCCGAGCTGGGCGGCCATCCGGACTCGTACCGCTGGGCCAGCTATGTCGAGCGGCTGCAGCAGGCCGGCGTGTCCTGGCAGATCTACCAGGACATGGCCGACAACTTCACCGACAACCCGCTTGCCGGGTTCGAGACCTTCCGCCAGGCGTACCGCGGCGCCCCGGGGCATGACCCGGAGCTGCGCGCGCGCGGCGTCAGTACCCGTGGCCTGGCGCAGCTGCGCGAGGACGCGATCAGCGGCCGCCTGCCGCAGGTCAGTTTCATCATCGCCGACGCAGCCGGCAGCGAGCACCCCGGTCCGTCCAGCCCCGCGCAGGGCGCCGCCTATACTGCGCGCCTGCTGGATGCACTGACCGCCGATCCAGAGGTGTGGAGCCGTACCGCCCTGCTGCTGATGTTCGATGAGAACGATGGCTTCTTCGACCATGTGCCGCCACCGGCACCGCCCTCCCCGCTTGGTGCCGGCTGGGCCGGTGCGTCGGCGGTCAGTACCGAAGGCGAGTACCACCGCCACCCGGCACCAGGCGACCAGAAATACGATGCCGCCGAGCTGCGTGGGCGCCCCTATGGGCTTGGCCCGCGCGTACCGTTGTATGTGATTTCACCGTGGAGCCGCGGCGGCTGGGTCGACTCGCAGGTGTACGACCACACGTCGGTGCTGCGTCTGATCGAGCGCCGCTTCGGCGTCGCCGCGCCGGACATCTCGCCGTGGCGGCGTGCGGTCTGCGGTGATCTGAGCAACGCCTTCGACTTCGCCCAGCGCGACACCCGCCCCTTCGCCAAGGCGCTGCCCGATGTCACCGCTGTCGCCGCGCGCGCCGCCGCCCTGCCCGGCCGTACCGTGCCCGCGCTGCCCGATGGCCTGCATCCGGCCCGCCAGGAGCCCGGCGTACGTCCTGCACGGGCACTGCCCTATCGGCCGCACGTGCAGGCCACATCGGTGGATGGTGCTGGTCTCACCCTGCTGCTGGCCAGCGATGGCGCCGCGGCCGTGCTGCATGTCTACGACCGCCTGCGCCTGGACGCCGTTCCGCGCCGTTACACCGTGGTACCGGGTGCCCCGCTGCAGGATCGCTGGCCGCTGGATGCGCAGGGTCGTTACGATCTCTGGCTGCTGGGACCAAATGGATTCCATCGCCATTATCGCGGCGATGGCACGCTCGCGCCGCTGTACGCGCACGTGGAGCGCGCGGACGGCCAGATGCGCCTGACACTGCGTAATCCATCGCCTTCAGCGCGGAAGGTCCAGGTGCAGGCCGGCGCCTATGTCGGCCACATGCCCACCCGCGAACTGCAGCTGGTGGCCGGCGCGGAAACCGTACTGGCCTGGGATCCCGCACCAACCGCAGGCTGGTACGACCTGATCGTGCGCTCGCAGGGCGTCGAGCAACGCCTCGCCGGACGTACCGAAGACGGCCGGCCTGGCACCAGCGACCCTGCCATGGGCAGCGAACCGCTGCGCTTCGATCACGGCTGAAAGTGATTCTGTGGAGCCGGGCGCGTGCTCGGCTCCACAGGGTGGAACATCCCGCTCAGGCCTCCTGCAACCCCGGCCGGCCGTGCTCCACGGCATAGCGCTTCCAGCTCTGCAGCGCGCCGTTCGGCTGCATGACCGTATCGAGCGTCTTCATGTCACCGATCCAGGCATCACGGGTGACGTCGCACAGCACATAACCACGCTTGTCCGTCGTCGCCTTCAGGTGCGGACTGTGCCGCAGCTGGTTCTCTGCATAGGCATCCACGCCCTGCCCGTCCGCACCCGACGTGATCGAAGTGGCCAGGAACTCACTGGAAATCACCCCGGAATCGGCATTGTCCTGCACCAGGTCGCTGGCATAGTGGCGGTGCGCATCGCCACAGGCGGTTACCACGTTGCCGAAGCCCACCTTCTGGATGTGATCGAGCAGGCGGCGACGGCTGGATAGATAACCGGACCACTGGTCGTCGGAAGCCTGCACCACGCCGTCCTTCTCGCGCAGGTAGTTGCCCAGCGAAACCTGGTGGGCGATGGTGTGCCAGCGCGGCGTGGCGTCGGCCAGGCCGTCGAACAGCCATTGCTCCTGCTTTGCGCCAACAATGCTGCGTTCGGGAGATTCCACCTGCCCGCGCTGCGCGATGTCCACCTGCTTGCTGCGGTACTGGCGGGTATCGAGCAGGTGCAGGTCCAGCAGCGTGCCATAGCGCGCGCGCCGGTACATCTGCATATGGCCGTCGCGCGGGAACGACGAAGCACGCAGCGGCATGTTCTCGTAGTACGCCTGGAATGCCTGTGCGCGGCGCAGCAGGAACACTTCACTGGGCGTGCCGTCCTGGTCCTCGGCGCCGGCCCAGTTGTTGTCCACTTCGTGGTCATCGAACGTGACGAACCACGGCGACGCGGCGTGCGCGGCCTGCAGGTCCGTATCGGTCCTGTACTGCGCGTAGCGCCGGCGATAGTCGTCGAGCGTGTAGGTCTGCGGGCCAACATGGTTGCGCAGGTTGGTGAACGGCTGGCCGTTCATCCTGCGCACGCCAGGCTGGCTTTCGCCCTCGTAGATGTAATCGCCGTAATGGAACACGAAGTCGAGCGGCTCCTCGGCAATGTGCCGCCATGCCCTGTAGTGCCCCTCCTCGTAGTGCTGGCAACCGGCCACCGCGAAGCGCACGCGGTCGACCCGTGCGTTGGCCGCAGGCAGGGTGCGGGTGCGACCAATGGCACTGGCATGGCCTCCCACGGTGAAGCGGTACCAGTACGGCCGCCCCGGCAGCAGGCCGTCCAGTTCCACGTGCAGCGCATGGCCAAGCTCGGGGTGGGCCAGCGCGGTGCCCTGCCGCACCACGGTGCGCATGCTCTCGTCGGCGGCCAGCTGCCATGCCACCGCCATCGGCCGGGTTGGCATGCCGCCACCGAACACCAGTGGCTCGGTGGCCAGCCGCGTCCACAGCACCACGCCGTCGGCCGACGGATCACCCGATGCCACGCCGAGAGTGAACGGCGTACTGGCAAAGCGCGGCGATGCGAGCAGGTTGCGCGGATTCAGCGCTGCCACATCGTTCTGCGCGGCCAGCGCGCGGGCCGTTCCGGCCCACGCACCCAATGCGGAAAGTCCGGACAGGGCAAGGAAGCGCCTGCGATTGATCGTATCCAAGACGGTCGCCTTCAGTTGTAGATGATGTGGAAGTAGAAGAAGCGGCCGTAGTCATCGATCTCGGTGCGGAAGCGCCCGTTCGGACCGGTGCTGTAGGTCGGCTGGGTGTTGAACAGGTTCTTGGCCTCGTACTTCAGCGTCACGTGCTTGCTGACCTTGTGGCTGAAGGCCAGGTTGAAGGTCATGTACGGGTCGTAGTACGAATCCAGCCACTGGGTATCGCCGAAGTCGACCAGCATCCGGCTGCGGTAGGTGCCGGATACGCGCAGCTGCGAGCTCTTCCATGGCATGCGCCAGATCACCGAGCCGTTCACCGACCAGTCCGGCTGGTACAGCAGGCGGTCCAGGCGGCGCTCGCTGCCGTCGCTGATGCGGTAGTTGGTCTGCCCGTCCAGGCGGGTGGCATTGAGGTACATGTCGAAGCGGTGGCGGCCCCGCTGCAGGTTGCGGTTGGCTACCGCGAACTCGACACCGCGCAGCGTCGACTCATCGGTGTTCATCGGCTGGGTGATCCGGTAGCGGATGTCGCCGACGTTCTCGAACGTGGTCAGGGTGTAGATGTCGTCCTTGATGACCTTGTCGAACAACGCCACCGAGACCAGGCCGTTGTTGCCGTTGAAGTACAGGTCCCAGGCAAGATCGAGGTTGGTCGAGCGGCGCGGCTGCAGCGAGGCATTGCCCTGCTTGATGGTGCAGAAGCCTCCGCCCAGCTCGTCGTCGCCGCAGCTGGTGCTGGTGGCCTGGGCGATGTTGCTGGGCGTCGGCCGGCCCAGCGTGCGGCTGGCGGAGAACCTCAGGCGCTGGTCTTCGCTCAGCTTGAAGGTGGCGTTCAGCGACGGCAGCAGGTTGTTGTAGCCGCCACTGCTCTTGCGGAATGCCGATGTGTAGGTGGTGCCACCATCCTCACTGAACGGGCTGAACGCATCGAAGGTGGTGTGGTCGTAGCGCAGGCCGCCGATCAGCAGCAGCCGGTCCCAGGCGTAATGCGCCGACACGTAGGCGTTGGCAATGTCTTCCACGTACTTGTAATCGCTGGTGAAGTCGGCATTCGGGTACGCCGCATCGTTGTTGCCCAGCTTCGGGTAAAGCTCGTCATGCCACTTGCGGTTGTCGATCAACGGGAAACCGGGAACGCTGCCAAGCAGAGTCGAACCCGGGTACAGATAGTCATTCAAGGTCGCGCTGATCTTGTAGTAATCGAAATCGATGTCCTGCCAGATCTTCAGGTGGCGATACTCGGCACCGGCAGCCAGACCGAAACCGCGTGCATCGGCATCGATGTTGTAGCTGAAGTCGGCGCGCAGGTTGTCGATGCTTTCCCTGGCGTCGCGCGGCGAGATATAGGCCTGCGCCGGATTGAGCTTGAACGCCGAGCTGGTCAGCAGGCTGGAATCGGAAACACCCACGGCGTTCGGAAATCCATGGCTGTCGTTGGCATAGTCAACGAACAGGTTGCTCGGGTAGGCGCGCACGCCCCAGTAGACCTGGTTGTTGTGGAAGGTCTCTTCGGTGTGGCCGGCACGCAGGGTCAGCCGCGAGAGGTCACCGATATCCCAGTTGAAACTGGCGATCGCGCCGCGGTTGCTGCGGTCCCAGCGGTCGTGGCGGTTCTTGATGTAGATGCTGTTGATCTGGGTGGTGCCACCGTCCTCGCTCTGGTTGCGTATCGGGAACTTGGCGTTGCCATACAGATCGGTCTTGTTCATCGTCGAGTTCTCGTAGAACCGGTACGAGTACAGCAGCAGAGAGGCATAGAACGGGTCGTCCGATGGCTTCCATTCCAGCTTGGCCGAGCCACCGAAGTTGGTGATGTAGTTGGTGTAGGTGCCGGTGCTGAAGTTGCCCGGCGCGCGCAGGCCGTTCCAGCCTTTCGCCTCGTCGAGGCCGGTGGTTCCATCGGTGAGGTACTTGCCGGCATCGTTGTAGTAGTAGTTCGATTCCACCCAGCGCTTGACGCTGTTGCGCGAGCGCTGTTCATAGCGCGCGACCGCGACGATGCCGAACTGATCATCGCCGCCGAACTGATTGGAGAACACCGCTTTGGCGCTCTTGCCGAAGTGGCCCAGGGTCTTGTGGTCGCCCCCCGCGCTGCGCCCCACATTGGTCTCGGCCGTGGAATGGATGCCGGCCACATCGGCGAACACGTACTTGCCGGAGCGGTCAAAGGCGCTGCGGCTGATGATGTCGATCACACCACCGATGGCATCCGGTGCCTGCTCGGCGCTGAAGCTCTTGTAGATGTCGGTGCGGGTGCCGATGTCGCTGGGAATCAGCTGCAGGTTGTTCATGCGCTCGCCGGAGCCACTGCCGCCCACGCTTGCGATCGCGATGCCGTCGATGGTCGTGTAGTTGAGATTGGCCTGCACGCCGCGCACGGTCACGTAACGCGGTTCGCCCGCATCTTCCACCGCACTCAGGCCGGGCGCGGCCATCAGGCTCTCGGCCAGCGTCTCATCGCCATAGCTGTCCATCTCGTCGTAGATCACCGAATCCTTGATCACCGGCGAGGTCTTCTTCTGGTCGATGACCTCATGGGCGGCGATCACCTTGACCGTGCCCAGGGTCGGGGCCACCACCGCTTCCGGTGGGCGCGATGCCGGTGCGGCCTGCCGGCTTTCCCGCGAGACCGGTGCCGCGTCGATGGCGATCACGTTGCCGTCCACCACCGTGTAGCGCAGGCCGGTGCCGGCCAGAAGCGTGTCCAGCGCCTGCTTGACGGTGGCTCCTCGCGGTACCGCGCCCGCCATGGGTGCAGCGCCCGCGCCGGCATACAGGAACTGCACGCCCGAACTGCGTGACAGCTGCTCCAGCGCCTGGCTCAGCGGCTGCGCGGCGATCGCTGCGGTGACCCGGGTCTCAAGCCCATTGGCCGACGCCGCCTGTGCATGCGCACCCAGACAGGGAGACAAGGCCAGTACCACCGACAGATAGAGCTTCTTGCGCATCACGGTTCCTTGGAGGAGAGAGGACTGCTGGTACCGCATCGGCATGCGACGGCGGCTTCTCCCAAGTAAGAGCCGGCATCGGCGGAAGTGGAGAACGCCGATTCGATGAATTTTTTCTGACAACCGTTCGCCGAACCGCGATCAACGGCTGGACACCCACACCGTGTCCGCTTCGCGGCGGATGACGAAGCGTGCGTCCCGCTGCAGGAATGCCTGCAGCGCTGCGACCCGGTGCGCCTCCAGGCTGCCTGACAGGCGCGCCGCGCGCGCCGCGTCATCGGTCAGCCGCACCTGTACCTGGTTGTGGCGGTTGAAGGCAGCCGCCACCTCGTCCAGCCGCTCATCGCGGAACGACACCCGGCGCTGTTGCCAGTCGAGCAGCATGGACATCGGTATTTCCAATGGCTGCACCGCATGGCTGCGGTGATCGACCTGGACCACCTTCCCGGCAGGCAGCTGCGCCAGCCGTCGTTGCCCGCTGCCGGCGGTCCAGACCTCCACTTCGCCGGACACCACGCCGATGCGCGTACTCTGCAAACGGCGCGACACATCGAACACGGTGCCGATGTCGCGGATCCGCAGATCGCCAACCTGCACCTCGAACGGCCGGTGATCCGCTGCGATATCGAACGTGGCCTCGCCGCTCAGCAGTTCAACCCGACGGCTGAACCAGCCGATGTTCACCCGCAGACGGCTGTCTGCGTTCAGGCGCACCTGCGTCCGGTCAGCCAGCACCACCTCACGCAGTTGCCCGTGGCCGGCGATCAGCATCTGTTCGCGAGGCATCAGCCACGGCACCAGTCCGGCCACCAGCAACAGGCAGCAGGCCACCGCAGCCACCCGCCTCCAGAGTGGTCGGCGTGATCGCGATGCGACCACGGCGCGCGGCACGGGCACCGGTACGGCAAACAACGGCACGACTTTCGCCGTTGCCGGCAGCTCCGGCTGCGCGGCCCGGTCCCCCTGCTCCTGTCCGTACGCCACCATCACCGCGCCTACCTGCCGGTGCACGTGCAGGACATGCAGGTACGCGCGTATGTGTTCGGGAGAGCGCTTCATCCATGCCATGAACTCGATGCGCTGAGCGGCGCTCAGGTCCCCCTCGCGGTTGCACAGGAACCAGTGCGCGGCCTGGTCGGCCACCTCGTCATCCATCGCTGCAGGCTCCTGCCGGTTCATCCATCCTTCCCGGCGCCGAGCGCCTTCCTGCAGGCATCCAGTCCCTTGCCGATGTGCTTGCGCACCATGTGCACCGACACATCCAGCTGTGCCCCCACCTGCCGGCAATCCAGCCCATCGCGATAGTGCAGCTCCATCACCCGCCGCGTCGTCGGCGGCAGTTGCGCGATGGCGCCGCGGATTCCGCTCCAGCGCTGTGCCCGCTCGAAATCAGCTTCGATGTCCTCCTCGCTGCGGAGCACCTCGGCCAGCAGGTCGACGTCCTCGATCTGCGGCAGGCCGGAGCGCGAGCGTGCCTGTTCACGCGCCAGGTTGGCCGCCACCGCGAACAGATAGGCTTCGGGGTTCTCGATCGCCTGGGCATCTTCGCCGGTACTGCGCAGCAGCCGCAGGTAGACCTCCTGGGCCAGGTCCTCGGCATCGGCAACCTGTGAACCACGCCGAAGGAAGAAGCCACGCAGCAGGCGGCGCCGCAAGGCGTAGCTCTTCTCCCAGATCCTGACGCTGTTCACAACCGACCAACCACCCCGAGGCTGGAAAACCCAGCAGGGTGCACACCAACGATGACATCCGCATTGCAGCGCTGCATGGCCAAGCGAAGGTTCGCGCAGACCCAATCGTCGCCCGTCTACCCGCCAGCCGATACGGCGCCTACGCTTGTCCCCTCGGCAGCCACCACGGCCGCCCCCGCGCCACGGACCTGCCGGCGCGACTCCGCTCCAGAGCTGTCGCCCTGCCGGCGGTGCCGTGCAGGTGCAGAACCGGCGCTCTCTGGAGACGCAGCATGAACCAGGCACATTTCCCTCTCGACGCCGATCCGCAGGAAACCCGCGAATGGCGCGAGTCCCTGCAGGCGGTGATCGAGGCCGGCGGCCGCCCCCGCGCGCACTATCTGCTGGACCAGCTCGATGCACTCGATGTGCAGCAGCATGGCGACCTGCACACCCGCGCGTGGACCGCCTACACCAACACGATTCCCCCCCAACGCCAGCCCGCCTACCCGGGTGACCTGGCCATCGAGCGGCGGTTGAACGCGATGATCCGCTGGAACGCCATGGTGATGGTGCTGCGTGCCGGCAGGCATTCCAATGTCGGCGGCCACATCGCCACCTACCAGTCCGCAGCAGTCATGTATGACGTGGGCTTCGATCACTTCTTCCGTGGACGGACCGAAACCTTCGACGGCGACATGATCTACATCCAGGGTCATTCGGCCCCGGGCATCTACGGCCGGGCGTACGTGGAAGGCCGCATCAGTGCCGAGCAGATGGACAACTTCCGCCGCGAAGCCGGACGCGAGGGCCTGTCCTCGTATCCGCACCCGCGGCTGATGCCCGGGTTCTGGCAGTTTCCCACTGTGTCGATGGGCCTGGGCCCGCTGACGGCGGCCTATCAAGCCCGCTACATGCGCTACCTGGAATACCGGGGGCTGAAGCAGCACCAGGGCCGCAAGGTCTGGGCCTTCCTTGGTGACGGCGAAATGGACCAGCCCGAATCGCTGGCGGCCATTTCGCTGGCCGGGCGCGAGCGCCTGGACAACCTGGTGTTCGTGGTCAACTGCAACCTGCAACGTCTGGACGGACCGGTGCGTGGCAACGCCAAGGTGATCCAGGAACTGGAAGGCACCTTCCGCGCCGCCGGCTGGAACGTGATCAAGGTGATCTGGGGCAGCGGCTGGGACGAGCTGCTGGCACGCGATCACAGCGGGCTGCTGCGCCAGCGCATGATGGAGTGCGTGGATGGCGACTACCAGACCTTCAAGTCGCAGAGTGGCGCCTACGTGCGCGAACACTTCTTCGGGCGCTACCCGGAACTGCTGGCGCTGGTGGCGCACATGAGCGACGACGAGATCTGGGCACTGGCACGCGGCGGCCACGATCCGCAGAAGGTATTCGCCGCCTACCAGCAGGCGGTGAACACCAGCGGTCGCCCGAGCGTGGTGCTGGCCAAGACGGTGAAGGGCTTCGGCATGGGCGAGGCCGGCGAAGGCCAGAACATCAACCACCAGCTGAAGAAGATGAGCGCCGACGCGGTGCGTGCGTTCCGTGACCGCTTCGACCTGCCGGTCAGCGACGGGCAGCTGGAAGAGATGCCCTACCTGCGCCCGCAACCGGGCAGCGCCGAGGCGCTCTACTTCGCACAGCGTCGCCAGGCGCAGGGCGGCCAGCTGCCGGCACGGCTGACCCAGGTCGATCCGTTGCCGCTCCCGCCGCTGTCCACGTTCAACGTGCAGTTGCAGGGCAGCGATGATCGTGGCCAATCCACCACCATGGGCTTCGTACGCATCCTCACCACCCTGCTCAAGGATCCCGAACTGGGCAGGCTGGTGATCCCGATCGTGCCCGATGAATCGCGTACCTTCGGCATGGAAGGGCTGTTCCGCCAGATCGGCATCCATTCCTTCCTGGGCCAGCTGTACACCCCGCAGGACGCCGGCCAGCTGAGCTATTACAAGGAGTCCAAGGACGGCCAGATCCTGCAGGAAGGCATCAATGAATCCGGCGCTATCTGTTCGTGGATCGCAGCGGGCACCGCGTACAGCAACCACGGCCTGGCCACGATTCCGTTCTACATCTTCTATTCGATGTTCGGCCTGCAGCGCGTCGGCGACCTGGCCTGGGCAGCGGCCGACGCGCGCACCCGTGGCTTCCTGCTTGGCGCCACCTCCGGCCGCACTACCCTGATGGGCGAAGGCCTGCAGCACGACGATGGCCACAGCCACGTGCTGTCCTCGGTGATTCCAAGCTGCGTGTCCTACGACCCGACCTACAACTTCGAACTGGCAGTGATCATCCACGACGGCCTGCGCCGCATGTATGTGGACCAGGAAGACATCTACTACTACATCACCCTGCTCAACGAGAACTACCCGCACCCTGCACTGCCTGACGGCGCCGAAGCCGGCATCCTGAAGGGGCTCTATCTGCTGCGTCCCGCCGCTGCCGACAGCACGGCACAGCCTCGCGTGCAGCTGATGGGCAGTGGCGCGATCCTGCGCGAGGTGCTGGCCGCCGCCGATCTGCTGCAGCAGGATTTCGCCATCGCAAGCGATGTCTGGAGTGCCACCAGCCTGACCGAACTGCGCCGTGATGGCTTGGCTGCCGAGCGCTGGAACCTGCTGCATCCGGCCGACGAGCCGCGCGTTCCCTACGTGCAGCAGTGCCTGCAGGACCATGCCGGCCCGGTGGTGGTGGCGACCGACTACATGAAGATCGTCGGCGACCAGATCCGCCCCTTCATCAACGACCGGCGCTTCATCGCACTCGGCACCGATGGCTTTGGCCGCTCGGATACTCGCGAATCGCTGCGCACGTTCTTCGAAGTCGATCGTCACTTCATCGTACTGGCGGCACTGAAGGCCCTGGCCGATGACGGGCATGTGGAACGGGGCCTGCTGCAGCAGGCGATCGACCGGTACGGCATCGACACCGGCAAGCGCGATCCCGCCGCAGCATGACAGAACAGCAACGGCACCCGCAGAGCACGCTTCTGTGGGTGCCGCTGCATCACATCACTACGGCAACCGCTTGAACAGGTTGGTCTGCAGGATCGGCGTGCCGTCATGGCCGAAGAAGGCCTTGGTCTCGGTCATCGTTGAACGATCGGCGGCCACCGTGTACACGCGGGTGGACGCCGGCGCGCCATGATCGACCAGCTGCATCACCAGCGTATTCGGCGCCGGCAGTTTCAGCGTTGCCTGGTTGGCGCCGTAGCTGCCGGTCAACGCCGCGGGCGTGCCATCCAGTGCCAGCGTACCGTCGGATTTCATCGTCTTGCCGTCATGCAGGACGATGTCCACGTGCGAGCTCCACCTGCCCGCACCGGCATCCTTGAATTCCAGCACGACCTGTTGCGGCCGCTGCGCCTCAGGAAGTGCGGAAGTGGCGATCTCCAGCGACCAGCGGCCGAGCAGGGGCGAACGCATAGCGTCGGCCGCCTGCGCCGTCGATGCCTGCAGCGAAAGAAGGGACAGCAGCACAGCAGAAAACAGCTTCATGTGAGTCTCCTGTCGAGTGAAGAACCGTCTGCGCAACGTGCACGATCGCCACACTACCCGGACTCTGCAGCCACCGGGGCAGGCGCGTAACGAACTGCATCACAGTCCGGCAGTCCGATCCGGGGCCAGGCCCCACGGAGTGAGCATTCATCGAGGTGATTCCGCCGCGCTCAGCCGTTCCATCCCAGCCCGCGCGGCTCGTTGCTGAAGCCTGCGGCCCGCAGCGCGTCCACCAGCGCGCCGCGATGCACCGGCACATCATTGATCCGTTCCAGGGTGAAGGACAGGCGCCGCCCCCGGCGCAATGCCACCGCCAGGGCCTGTGCAGCGGCAACCAGAGTATTGGCCGCATCCTCTGCCCCGCCCTCGATCCAGCTGGACAGTTGCCGCCCGCCCTGCGCCAGGTACAGTAGCAACCGGCCGTTGCCGATCACCACCATCGCACCGGAACGCCGCAGCGGACGTGCACCGGCCACCGGCTGCGGCCACGGCAGCAGGCTGCCGAAGGGATTGGCCGGATCCAGCGCTGACAGCGCGACGACCGACAGCTCACGCGGCACACGCTCGGACAGCTCGCGCAGATGGTCGATGGTGCCGCGCTCTGCAAACTGTGCTCCGCCCAGCCCCGCCACGAAGCGGCCACGCAGGACCTGCCCGGCATCTTCCATGCCTCGATAGACAGGCTGCAGTGCAGGGAACCCACCGGTTACCGCTTCGGTCATTGCCGCCGCCCGGGTCACCACCCGGTAGCGATCAAGCAGGCTTTCGCCCAGCGCTAGCGCCCGCACCGTGTCGTTGCTGCGCTCGCGGGGCAGCAACGACCATCGCCCCGCCAGGGTCGGCCCGCTGGCAATGGCCGGGTCCAGCGCCGTGGCCCGCGCGTCCAGCGTCGGCATGAAGCGGAAACCCCGCGTGCGCCGCGAGGCCGACGCAACGCGCGCCCGCTGCTGGCGCACACCGGCCAGGGCCCGCAACGGCGACCACAGGTCGCTGCTCACTTCGCCCCTCCAGGCCAGCTGCCATAGCGCCAGCTGGAAGTCCTCGGCCGCCGCCGCACTGCCGGCCAGGCGTGACTGCACCTGCGTGGCCAGCTGCCGCGCGAAGTAGGCACCGCCATCAGCCAGGACCTGCACGATGGCGTCCTGCATCGGTGTACGCAGCGCCGGATCCGCTTCCGGCAGCAGCGGCAACGTTTCGGCGGCATGTTCCTGCAGGTGCAGCGACACCAGGCCGTCGTCGTCACCCAGCCGCCCGTGCCCGGCCCACAGCACCATGCCGGTGGCCAGCAGCTCATCAAGCAGGGCCGGTGCGTAGTCGCGCACCCGGGTCGGCAGGACCTGGTGTTCCCAGACCGAAACCGGCAGCGGCAACCCCGCCAGCTGCTCGACCACACGGGCAACGCCGTCGCTGCCCTCAAGCATGGCCGCAACGGCACCATTGCGGGCACGCCCGGCGCCGCCTTCCAGCAATACCCCCTGCCCCTCCAGCAGCAGGCGCACATAGGCTGCCGGTGGCACCGGCCGGGTGGCTTCACGTGCGGCCTGCAGCGAACGCAGGCGCAGACGCTGCAACACATCTTCGCTGACCCATTCGTGCACTACGTCCGGCGGCGGATGCACCCGCTCATTTCCCTGCTGTCGCCGCGCTGCGCCGAAATTGCCACGCAGCACCCGCCCTTGCTCCTGCAGCCTTTCCAGCGCGCCGTCGACCACCGCCACACCCAGCCCGAACCGCTTGGCCAGCGCGCTGCTGGTGAAGGGCGCATGCGTACGTGCGTGGCGGGCCAGCAGATCGCCGAGGGGATCGGGCATGCCTGCAAGAAACACCTCGGGCAGCCCGCCCGGCAGCGCCGTACCCAACGCATCGCGCACACGTGCGGCGTCCTCCACGGCGACCCACTGCGTGTGGCCGGCAATTGAAGCCGGGATGGCGCGCTGCTGCGCCTGCAGCGCTGCCAGGTGCACTTCCACGAATTCCGGATCGGACAGGCGCAGCGCCAGGTCCGATGCAGGCAACGGTCCCAGCTCGCGCAGCAGGTCGGACACGCCTTCCATGCCATGGGCCCTGCGCGCAGGTTCCAGCCGCTGCAGTTCACGTTCAACCTGATCGACCACCCCCGCATCCAGCAGTTCGCCCAGGTCTACCTGGCCCAGCAGCTCGGCAAGCAGGCCACTGTCCAGTGACAGCACCGAGGCGCGGCGCTCGGCCAGCGGCACGTCCGCCTCGTACATGAACTCGGCGACATAGCCGAACAGCAGATTGGCCGCGAACGGCGAAGGCACCTCGGTCGCGACGTCCAGCAACTGCACCTGGCCGCGTTGAACGCGTTGCATCAGCGCGTCCAGCGCATCCAGGTCGTAGACATCCTGCAGGCACTCGCGGGCGGTCTCGATCAGGATCGGGAACTCCGCATGGGCCTGCGCGATTTCCAGCAACTGGCCGGCGCGCAGGCGCTGCTGCCACAGCGGCGATCGACGCCCCGGCGTGCGGCGCGGCAACAGCAGTGCGCGCGAGGCACACTCGCGGAAGCGCGCCGCGAACAGTGCCGAATGGCCGACCGCCGCGGTGATCGTGCGGCGCAACCGTTCCGGTTCGAACACGAACATGTCCGCCCCCGGAACGCGCCCGGTACTGTCGGGAATCCGCGCGATGATGCCATCGTCGCTGGCGACCACGGCCGGGTCGATGCCCCAGCGCTCGCGCAATCGTGCTGCCACCGCCAATGCCCACGGATCATGCACGCGGCGGCCATACGGCGAATGCAGCATCACCCGCCAGTCGCCCAGCTCGTCGCGGCAGCGTTCCACCACCAGACGCAGATCGGTGGGCAGCACGCCCGTGGCCTGCCGCTGCTCGGCGACCAGGCCGAGCATGTTGCTGATCGCGTTGGCGTCCAGGCCACTGGCCTGCAGGCGTGCGTGCAGCGCCTTCGCCGGGGTGTCACTGCTGTCGATGTGCGCCTCCAACGCGGCGAGAAACGCGCCGATGGCCTGTCCCAGTTCGGCAGGGCGGCCCACACCTTCGCCACGCCAGAACGGCAGGCGCGCCGAACGTCCGGGTGCAGGCGTCACCACCACCTGATCGTGGGTGATCTGGTCGATCCGCCATGAGGTCGCGCCCAGCGTGATCACATCATTCACCCGCGACTCGTGGACCATCTCCTCGTCCAGCTCACCGACGCGGCGCGATCCGGCCCGCTCTTCTCCTTCAGGCAGCACCACGCTGTACATGCCACGGTCGGGAATGGTGCCGCCGCTGGTAACTGCCAGTTGCTTCGCACCAGGGCGAGCGCTGAGCTCACCGCTCTGCCGGTTCCATACCAGGCGCGGCCGGAAGCCGGCGAAATCCTCGGACGGATAGCGGCCGGAAAGCATGTCCAGCACCGCGTCGAAGGCACTGCGCGGGAGTGAGCGGTACGGTGCGGCACGGCGTACCCGCGCATACCAGGCATCGGCCTGCCACGGCTCCATCGCCACCGCCGCCACCGTCTGCTGGGCCAGCACATCAAGCGGGCTGCGCGGCGGAGCGATGGCCTCGATGCGTCCGGCCAGCATGCTGTCCACCACCACGGCGGCATCGATCAGGTCGCGCCGCGTACGCGGATACACCAGACCGCGGGACATGCCACCCACCTGGTGGCCGGCGCGACCAACGCGCTGCAGGGCGCTGGCCACCGACGGCGGCGCGGCCACCTGGATCACCAGGTCGACCAGCCCCATGTCGATCCCCAGTTCCAGGCTGGACGTGGCCACCACGCAGCGCAGTGCACCCGATTTCAGCGCCTGCTCGATCTCGCCGCGCTGCTCCTTGGAGACCGACCCGTGATGCGCGCGTGCAATCAGTGCCGGCGCAGCGGAGACCCGGTTGACCGTACTGCCGGTGAAAGAGCCATAGGCCAACCCGTTACCCGAATCTCCACGGATTGCGCCGTCTTCGCCACTGCGTCCGGCGTGCAGCTCGTTCAGGCGTGCGGTCAGCTTTTCGGCTACGCCACGCGAATTGGCAAAGACAATCGTCGAGCGATGGCGCAGCACGTTGTCGAGAATGCTTGCCTCCACGTGCGGCCAGATCGAGCCGATCCGCGCGCCGCCGTCGCGCTCCCCGGGCGTGCCCTGCGTAGCCAGGCTGGACATGTCTTCCACCGGCACAACGATGCGCATCTGCAGCTGCCGCGCCGAGCCGGGTTGGACCACGCTCACCGGGCGGTCGCCGCCCAGGAACGCCGCCACCTCGTCGACCGGCCGCACCGTGGCCGACAGGCCGATGCGCTGCGCCGGTTCGTGCAGCAGCGCATCCAGCCGTTCCAGACTCAGCGACAGATGCGAACCGCGTTTGCCACCGGCCACTGCATGGATTTCATCGAGGATGACGGTCTGCACATCGCGCAGGATCTCGCGTGCCTGCGAGGTCAGCATCAGGTACAGCGACTCGGGCGTAGTGATCAGGATGTCCGGCGGCCGCCGCACCAGGCCTGCACGTTCGCTGCTGGAGGTATCGCCGGTACGCAATGCGACGGTCAGCTGCACCGCCGGCTCGCCGCGTCGGGCGCGCTCGTCGGTGATGCCCTGCAGCGGCACCTGCAGGTTGCGCTGCACGTCGCTGCCCAGCGCCTTGATCGGCGACAGGTAAAGCACGCGGGTTCGCCGCACCGGCTTGGCCAACGGCGCTGCGCGCGCTTGCCGATCACGCTCGGCGAACAGCTGGTCGATGGCATGCAGGAATGCGGCAAGTGTCTTGCCCGATCCGGTTGGCGCGATGACCAGGGTATGTTGCCCGGCACCGATCGACGACCAGGCCTGATCCTGCACCGGCGTGGAGGCGTCGAACGCGGCACGGAACCAGGCCTGCGTCGCGGGATGGAAGCGCTGCAGCGGGTCCTGCGGGGAATCAGGCGGCGTCATGGTGCGTCGATGATACCCAGCTGCGGCCCGTTGGCCGGGCCTTGGCTGGCGCTGGCTGCATCAGGCAGCTGATCCGGGGTCGACAACAAAGACCCGGAGCGTAGCCATCCTGCCGTCACCGAAACGCCAGACGTCGCTGCAGGAAGGTGGCCTTCTTCGCACTGGTCATCGACGTGCTCCGCTCGGCGGTCATGGTGCGAACCTGGCACCGCGATCGTGGGCCGCAGGTCAACGCGACGCACAAAGAAAACGCCCGCAGATCCAGGATCTGCGGGCGCTCTTTTGCATCTGGCGGAGCGAGAGGGATTCGAACCCTCGATAGAGCTTTTGACCCTATACTCCCTTAGCAGGGGAGCCCCTTCAGCCGCTCGGGCATCGCTCCGGGGTTTTCTCCGCGTCTGGTGCGTTGCACCTCAGCGGGGCGTGAATCATAACGTTAATCACGCGCGAAGGTAAAGCCTTATTCCGCAGAATTTTCACCACCGGTGCTGCCGGCTTCGTCACCACGCTGGATGCGCTGGTAGATCTCTTCGCGATGCACGGCGACGTCCTTCGGCGCAGTGATGCCGATACGCACCTGGTTACCCTTGACGCCAAGCACGGTGACGCTCACCGAGTCACCGATCATCAGGGTTTCGCCGACGCGGCGAGTCAGGATCAACATTTTTTTAAGTCTCCATGGAACCGTGTGGAAGGGTATCCCCCACCGGCTTGACGCTCCGTCAAGAAGCGCGCCCACGACAAAGGGAAAAGATTCGCAATGGTACCGTCAGCCGTCCCGCTCCTACAAGGAGGGGGACGGCGGGGATTCATCACAGGCGGGGGCTGACCCATTCGACGACCGCAGCCAGCGCGGTAGCAAGGGCGGGCCCGTCCTCGCCACCACCCTGGGCGAGGTCCGGGCGTCCGCCGCCCTTGCCCCCGATCTGACCGGCGATATGGGACAACAGTTCCCCGGCCTTGACCTTGCCCATTGCACTGCCGTTCACGCCCGCGACCAGCGCCGCCTTGCCATCCTGGGCACCGGCCAGCACGATCACCGCGTCGCCCAGCTGCTGCTTCAGGCGGTCCATGGCATCGCGCAGGGCCTTGGCGTCGAAGCCTTCCAGGCGGACAGCCAGAACCCTCACACCGGCGACCTCGACGGCCTGGCCGGACAGGTCGGCGGTGGCGCCAGCGGCGACCTTGGCCTTCACGGCCTCCAGCTCGCGCTCCAGCTGCTTCTGGCGCAGGCCCAGCGCACGGATCTTTTCGACCACGTCGGCAGCACTGCCACCCAGCAGCTCGGCGGCCTCGGCCAGACGGGCCTCCTCGGCATCCACGTAGTCCAGCGCGCCCTGGCCGGTGACGGCCTCGATACGACGCACACCGGCCGAGACACCGCCTTCGGAGGTGATCTTGAACAGACCGATGTCACCGGTCCGGTTGACATGGGTGCCACCACACAGCTCGGTGGAGTAGTCACCCATCTTCAGCACGCGCACGTTCTCGCCGTACTTTTCGCCGAACAGGGCCATCGCGCCGAAGTCCAGCGCTTCCTGCATGCCCATGGTGTGCACTTCGGCGGCGTTGTTGGCGCGCACCTGCTGGTTGACCTTGCGCTCGATGATCGCCAGTTCCTCGGCGCTGATCGGCTGGAAATGCGAGAAGTCGAAGCGCAGACGGTCCGGCGCCACCAGCGAGCCCTTCTGCTGCACGTGGGTGCCAAGCACTTCGCGCAGGGCAGCATGCAGCAGGTGGGTCGCCGAGTGGTTGAGGATGGTCGCGCCACGGCGCTCGCCATCGACCTGGCCGGACAGCACGTCACCGATCTTCAGGCTGCCCTGGGTGAGCTTGCCGACGTGGCCATGGAACTGGCCCGCGAACTTCTGGGTATCGCTCACCTGCAGCTGTACGCCGGCAGCGTACAAGGTGCCGGTGTCGCCGACCTGGCCGCCGGACTCGGCGTAGAACGGGGTCTGGTTGGTCAGCACGATGACCTCGTCACCGGCCTGGGCAGCGTCCACCGGGCGGCCATCCTTGAGGATCGCGACCACGCCGAGGCCGTCGGCCTGCAGGCGGTCATAGCCCAGGAAGACAGTCGGCTTGAGCGTGGCGACCAGATCGGCCGACAGCGTCACGCCACCGCCGAACTTGCCGGCGGCACGCGCGGTCTCGCGCTGCGTCTCCATCGCGGCGTTGAAGCCGTCGATGTCCACGGTCAGGTCACGCTCGCGGGCGATGTCCTGGGTCAGGTCGAGCGGGAAGCCGTAGGTGTCGTACAGGCGGAACGCGTCCACGCCCGGGATCACGCCATTGCTGACCTTGGCCGCAACGTCGTCGAAGATCTTCATGCCCGAGTCCAGCGTCTCGGCGAAACGCTCTTCTTCTGCCTGCAGGGCACGCACCACGGTATCGGCCTGTGCCGGCAGTTCCGGGTAGGCCTCGCCCATCTGCTCGACCAGGGTCGGCACCAGCTTGCTGAAGAACGGCTGGCGCACGCCCAGCATCCAGCCGTGTCGCAGTGCGCGGCGGATGATCCGGCGCAGCACGTAGCCGCGGCCTTCGTTGGACGGCAGCACGCCATCGACGATCAGGAACGAACAGGCGCGGATGTGGTCGGCGATCACGCGCAGCGACTTGTTTTCCAGATCAGCGGTTCCGGTCAGCTCCGATGCCTTGCGGATCAGCGCCTGGAACAAGTCGATCTCGTAGTTGGTATGCACGTGCTGCAGGATCGCAGCCAGGCGTTCCAGGCCCATGCCGGTGTCCACGCACGGTGCCGGCAGCGGCATCAGCGTGCCGTCCTGCTGGCGATCGAACTGCATGAAGACCAGGTTCCAGATCTCGATGAAACGGTCACCGTCCTCGTCCGGCGAGCCCGGCGGGCCACCGGCGATATGGTCACCGTGATCGTAGAAGATCTCGGTGCACGGACCGCACGGACCGGTATCGGCCATCTGCCAGAAGTTGTCCGAGGCGAACGGCGCGCCCTTGTTGTCGCCGATGCGGACAATCCGGTCTTCCGGAATGCCGATCATGTCGCGCCACAGTGCGTAGGCCTCGTCATCGGTCTGGTAGACCGTCACCAGCAGGCGCTCGGCGGGCAGCTTCCAGACCTGGGTCAGCAGCTCCCAGGCCCAGGCGATCGCATCCTTCTTGAAGTAATCGCCGAAGGACCAGTTGCCCAGCATTTCGAAGAAGGTGTGATGGCGGGCGGTGTAGCCCACCTGGTCGAGATCGTTGTGCTTGCCACCGGCACGCAGGCAGCGCTGGACGTCGGCCGCGCGCACGTAGCTGCGCTTCTCCGCGCCCAGGAACACGTCCTTGAACTGCACCATGCCGGAGTTGGTGAACAGCAGGGTCGGATCGTTGCCCGGCACCAGCGGCGCCGACGGCACGATGGTGTGGCCTTTGCCCTTGAAGAATTCAAGGAAGTCGCTGCGGATCTGGGATGTCGTGAATTTGGCGGATGCGTTCATGGGGGCTGGCAGTCTGCGGGCCGGGGCCCGTGCCGCCGGCCGCAGTGGCCAGGGTCGAACGGACCGCCGAAACCCCAAAGGGTATCAGGCCCGGCGCCATCAGTCTCAGTCGTCCGGATCGTAGCGGGTCGCGCGGCGGATGCTGTCGCCATCGAAGCCCCGGCGGGCCAGCAGATCGGCGGCCTTGCGGCGCTGCGCGAGGTCCTGCGGACCGGCCTCACCAAAGCGGCGACGGACCAGATCCCGGGCATTCTCCGTCCAGTCGCCCTCGAAGGTATCCATCGCAGCAGTGATCTGCTCGCTGTCCAGCCCGTGGGTTCCCAGCTCGGCACGTACATGGATGGGGCCATAACCCGTATTGGCGCGCATGCGCACCAGATTCTCGGCAAACCGGGTGTCGTCCTGCCAACCGGCCTCGGTCAGCTTGTCGACCGCCGCCTGCGCGGCCTCGTCCTCGATGCCCCGGGACGTCAGCTTGCGGGTCAGCTCCTTGCGCGAGTGCTCACGACGGACCAGCAGACCCAAGGCGCGCTGGACAGGCGTCTGTTCGCGTACGCGGCGCTTGCGGCCAGGTGCCGGGGCGTCGGAATCGTTCATTCTCGCCTTCAATCAAATGCGCCGTCCCTGGCGCGTCCCCCGTCGGGGAAACCGAATCTGCAGGACAGGGCGACGTCACTGACGGCGCCGCCCTGCCCCACAGCAAGCCTTTACTCGTCGTCGCCTTCGTCTTCGCCTTCCTCACGGACGGCTTCGGTCGGCTGGAACTTCTCGCGCAGCTCAGCCTCAAGCTTGGCGGCAACCTGCGGGTTGTCGCGCAGATAGCCACGGGCGTTGTCCTTGCCCTGGCCGATGCGCTCTTCACCGTAGCTGTACCAGGCACCGGCCTTCTCGACCAGCTTGGCTTCGACACCCATATCGATCAGCTCGCCTTCGCGGCTGATGCCTTCGCCGTACAGGATCTCGGTGATGACCTGCTTGAACGGGGGCGCCAGCTTGTTCTTGACGACCTTGATCTTGGTCTGGTTGCCGATGATCTCGTCGCCTTTCTTGATCGCGCCGATACGGCGGATGTCCAGGCGCACCGAGGCATAGAACTTCAGCGCGTTGCCGCCGGTGGTCACTTCCGGGCTCTGGCCCGGCATCATCACGCCGATCTTCATGCGCAGCTGGTTGATGAACACCACCAGGGTGTTCGAGCGCTTGATGTTGCCGGTCAGCTTGCGCAGCGCCTGGCTCATCAGACGCGCCTGCAGACCCGGCAACTGGTCGCCCATCTCACCTTCGATTTCAGCCTTGGGGGTCAACGCGGCGACCGAGTCGACCACCAGGATGTCCACCGAGCCGGAGCGCACCAGCATGTCGGCGATTTCAAGCGCCTGCTCACCGGTATCCGGCTGCGACAGCAGCAGATCGTCGACATTGACGCCCAGCTTGCCTGCGTAGATCGGGTCCAGCGCGTGTTCGGCATCGATGAAGGCGGCGGTGCCACCCAGCTTCTGGCACTCGGCGATGGCCTGCAGGGTCAACGTGGTCTTGCCGGAGGATTCCGGACCGTAGATTTCCACCACGCGGCCCTTGGGCAGGCCACCAATGCCCAATGCGATATCCAGCATCAGAGAACCGGTCGGGATCGCCTCGACGGGCTCGACCACGCGGTCGCCCATGCGCATCACCGAGCCCTTGCCGAACTGCTTTTCGATCTGGCCCAGAGCTGCAGCGAGGGCGCGCTTCTTGTTCTCGTCCATCGGATTGGTCCTTGCAGAGGTCACGTCGTTGGAGGTGCTGTCTTTGGAAGTCTTCTTGGCCATGGGTTCACTTTAAGGCTGGCGTATCGCACAGGCTGAGATTCTGCCCGGCGTTCGGAAAAAAATTATCGGACATCCGTACCAACCTCAGCAGAACCAGAGAATCGCCACAAAAGACCGCGGGAAATGCAGGGTGAATCGTCAACGGTTCGGTCGCAGCAGCCCGCAGTACAGGCCCTCGATCGAGAAATCCTGATCCGGAAGCACGTCAATCGGCTTGTAATCGGGATTGCGCGGCAGCAGGCGGATGCGATCCTTGGCGATCTTCAGCAGCTTGACGGTGATCTCGTCATCGATGCGGGCCACCACGATCTGCCCGGAATGGGCATCGCGGGTGCGGTGCACACCGATCAGGTCGCCATCGAAGATGCCTTCGTCGATCATCGAATCGCCCTGCACTTTCAGCAGGTAGTCCGGTGCCGGCGAGAAGAACACCCGGTCCAGCACCACGAAATCATCCGAGCCGATGTCGGCGCCGATCGGCAGACCCGCAGCGACCCGACCCAGGATCGGCAGACGCAGGACGCTGTCGGGCAGGCCCGGCTCGGCCAGCTTCTCCACCGGCGGTGCCTGCACCAGACGAATGCCGCGGGCCTGGCCCGGCACGCGACGGATCGCCCCGGCCTGCTCCAGCGCCTCCAAGTGATACTGCGCTGCGCGTACGCCCTTGAAGCCGAAGGCACGCGCGATTTCAGTCTGCGAAGGGGGTGCGCCTTCGCTCTCGATACGCTCGGCGATCAACTGCAGGATCGCCTGCTGGGTGTCGGTCAGGTCCATGGTTAGTAGTATTACTACTAACGCCCAGGACTGCAAGTGCCGAGGGCGATTCCGGCAGGAGCGAAAGCCGCGGTGCATGGCCCGGCGCTACCGGGAATGCGGCGTGGCTGGTTGGGGGCGGCAAAGGCAGAAGCAGCCGACCCGCGGTCGGCGCTACAGGAATCGCCGCGCGATGCCGCGGTTCCCGGCGGGAACCGCCGCAGTACGCACACTACGTGTGCTTGCCGCTTCTCCAGATCGAGAACAGGATCCACACCCCACAGAACCCTGCGCCGATGAAACCGCACACGCCCAGCGCCAGCAGCCAACGGCTGGAAACGCCTCCTACGCTGTGCATCACGATCGAGGAGCCGATGATCAAGGCTGCCGTGACGATCCCCATCACCAGCCGGTTCGCGGCGCGGTTGACCTGGTCGCCGAAGCCCTGCAGCGCGCTGGTCTCCACCTTGAGCTGCAGCCGGCCACGGCGCGCCGCCTGGACCAGCTTGCGCAGGTCCCGCGGCAGTTCACCGGCAAAGTCGATCATGCCGAGCAAGCTGCGTCGGCCACGCTTGAACAGCGCCCGCGGCGCATAGCGCTGCAGCACCACCCGCTCCAGGAACGGGCGCGCGGCGCTGGCCATGTCGAAATCCGGGTCGAGCTGGCGGCCCATGCCCTCCAGCGTCAGGAAGGCCTTGATCATCAGCGCCAGATCCGCCGGCAGGGTCAGGTTGTAGCTGCGCAGCAGCTGGGTGATGTCGCCCAGCATCAGGCCGATGCGCAGGTCCTTCAGCGGCACGCCGCGGTACTGGTCGACGAACAGGCTGATGTCATGCTGCAACCGGTTCTCGTCCACTTCCACGCCACCGGCCCAGTCCAGCAACACATCGGCCACGCCCTGCGGGTCCTGTTCCACCAGCCCATGCAGCAGCTGCGCGACCTGGAAGCGACGCACCTCCGACAACGCGCCGACCATGCCGAAATCGATCACGCCGATGCGGCCGTCGCGCAGGTAGATGATGTTGCCCGGGTGCGGATCGGCATGGAAACTGCCGTCCTCCAGCACCATCTTCAATACGATGTCGGCGCCACGCCGGGCCAGTTCACGGCGGTCGATGCCGGCCGCATCGACACCGGCCAGATCACGTCCGGCAATGCCGTCGACGAAATCCTGGACATTCAGGCTTTCGCAGGTCCATTGCCAGTGCACCGCCGGAATCAGGATGTCGTCACGGCCCTCGAAGTTGCGCGCGATGCGCTCGGCGTTGCGGCATTCCGCGGCAAAATCCAGCTCGCGGCGCAGCGACACGGTGAACTGCTGCACCACCTCGGCGGGCCGGTAGCGCCGCAGATCCGGCAGCCGAGCCTCAACGATCTCGGCCAGCCGTGCCAGCAGGCGCAGATCGGCTTCAACCACGTCACGGATACCAGGGCGGCGCACCTTCAGCACCACTTCGCGGCCATCACGCAACCGCGCCCGATGGGCCTGGGCCAAGGAAGCAGCCGCCATCGGGGTTTCATCAAGGAAGGCAAACACCTGCGACGGAGACGCACCGAGGTCGGCCTCCAGCTGTTCGCGGATCTTCTCGTAGGGCAATGCCGGGACCGCGTTCTGCAATTCGGAGAGTTCGGCGATCCAGTCCGGCGGCAGCAGGTCGACGCGGGTGGCGAGCACCTGGCCCAGCTTCACGAACGTCGGCCCGAGATCCTGCAGGGCGCTGCGCACGCGCACCGGCGCGGTCATCCGCAGCATTTCCTGCCGCTCCTCGTTCCAGTGCAGCAGGCGGCCGGCACGTTCCAGTACCGTGGCCAGGCCGATGCGCCGCACGACGTCGCCGAAGCCGTAGCGGATCAGGACGGCGGCAATTTCCTGCAGCCGGCCAAGGTCACGGACGGTGCCCAGCGTCTCCCACATCGTTGCCTACTCCGGTTGATTGCCGGAGCAGCATGTCACAGCTGGGCGTCGATGCCGTGCAATGCCGCCGCTACGGTCTGCCGGCGGATGGCTTCACGGTCACCATCGAACTGGAACAGTTCGGCCCGGGCATAGCCGCCACGGCGCTTCCAGCCGATCCAGACACTGCCGACCGGCTTGTCCGGGCTGCCACCGCCCGGCCCTGCGATACCGGTCACCGCCACCGCGATGCCGGCACCGGAATTGACCAGCGCCCCGGAGACCATCTCCAGCACGGCTTCGCGGCTGACCGCACCGAACTGCTCCAGCGTCTGCGCGCGCACGCCGAGCAGGCGCTGCTTGGCTTCGTAGCTGTAGACCACCATGCCGCAGTCGAAGAACGCCGAGGAACCGGCGATGTCGGTCATGCACTTGGCGATCCAGCCGCCGCTGCAGCTTTCAGCAGTCACCAGCTGCAGCGAAGCCTGTTGCAGGCGCTGGCCCAGCGCAGCGGCCTGGGCATTGAGTTCGGCGTCGGTCGGGAAGGCCATCGGGGTAGCTGAAAAGTGAAGAACCTGCACGTTGTACCGCAGATGGCAGGGTGGTGTCGCGGCCGCAGGACATGCCGGCCAACGGCCGGCACTGCCTCACCATTCGGGCAGCTTCTCCGGCAGCAGGGCCCGGATCGGCTCGCCATCGGCGCTGGCCGCCAGCTTCTCGGCCTCGGCGATGGGAAGATCGACCTGCAACAGCCAGCCTTCTTCATCAGCCTCTTCACTGCGCACCACTTCCAATTGGTGCAGGCGAGCGCGAAGGCGGCCGGCACTGGGTGGCAGGCGCAACTCGCCGGTGACGTGCTGCAGACCCAACCGCTTGCCGAGCACGGCCTGCAACAGCTCGATGCCCTGCCCGTCGCGTGCGGAAATCCACACCCGCTCACGCCGTGATTCATCCGGCACGCCGTCCTGGCCGTCGTGGCGCACGTCGGCACCCTCGATGCGGTCGATCTTGTTGAACACCAGCAACTGCGGAAGGTCGCCGGCACCGACGGCGGTCAGCACTTCGTCGACCTGGGCGATGCGCTCCTCGCGGTGCGGATCGGCGGCATCGACAAGGTGCAGCAGGAAATCCGCTTCCCGCGCTTCAGACAGGGTCGAGCGGAAGGCCGCCACCAGGTCATGCGGCAGGTCGCGTACGAAACCAACCGTATCGGCCAGCACGACGTTGCCACCGGGCACGGCGATCCGGCGTACGGTCGGATCCAGGGTGGCGAACAACTGGTCGGCCGCATAGGCCTCGGCGCCGGTCATCGCATTGAACAAGGTCGATTTGCCGGCATTGGTGTAGCCGACCAGGGCGACGCGCGGCAGTTCGCTGCGCACACGCGCACGACGCATCTGGGTGCGCTGTACTTCGACCTTTTCCAGCCGCTTCTGCAGCTGTTCAACCCGCTTCTGCAGCAGGCGACGATCGGTTTCCAGCTGGGTTTCACCCGGGCCGCGCAGGCCGATCGAACCACCACGCTGGCGCTCCAGATGGGTCCAGCCGCGCACCAGCCGTGTCGACATATGCCGCAGCTGGGCCAGCTCGACCTGCAGTTTGCCTTCATGGCTGCGCGCACGCTGGGCAAAGATGTCCAGGATCAGGCCGGTACGGTCGATCACCCGGCGCTCGAGGAAACGCTCCAGATTGCGCTCCTGGCCCGGGCTCAACGCGTGGTTGACCAGGATCAGGTCTGCGCCGGTGGCTTCGGCGGCGGCCTTGATCTCATCCAGCTTGCCGCTGCCGATCAGGGTCGACGGGTTGGGGCGATCCAGCCGCGCGGTGATGGTCACCGCGATGCTGGCGCCGGCCGAGCGGGCCAGATCACCGAATTCTTCCAGCACATCGTCTTCCAGCTTGCCGAAATGCGGCTGGATCAACAGGGCGTGTTCGCCCTTTTTCGAGCGGTCAAACATTCACCGCTCCAACATCATTCGTCTGCTTCATCACCCGCCTGACCATCCTCACCTGATTGCACGTACCCACCACCCGGGCCGACCTTGACGTTGCGCGCCGGCACCACGGTGGAAATGGCGTGCTTGTAGACCATCTGGCTGACGGTGTTGCGCAGCAGGACCACGAACTGATCGAACGATTCGATGGTGCCCTGCAGCTTGATGCCGTTGACCAGGTACACCGAAACCGGCACGCGCTCGCGCCGCAGTGCATTCAAGAAAGGATCCTGCAGCGATTGCCCCTTGGACATTGCACACTCCTGATTATTGTTCTTATTGGTAGCCGGCGGTTGCCGCGGCCCCCGAGCCGCTTTCCGGCCCATGATGGTACACGGCCAGCGTCGGTTCAGCGTGCAACGAAGGTCGACACCGCGCCTGCGAGGCGCTCCCCATCCATATGGGGGTCGAACCAGCGCGCATCAAGCTCGCCGCGCAGCCAGGTAAGCTGGCGCTTGGCCAGTTGCCGGGTGGCGAAAATGGACTTGTCCCGGAAGCGGGCCGCGTCCCCGTCCCCGTCCAGGTACTCCCAGGCCTGGCGATACCCCACCGCGCGGACGGCGGGCAGGTCCAGCGGTGCGGCCACCGCCCGCATTTCCGGCAATGCACGCAGGGCGCGCACTTCGTCGAGGAAGCCCTGCACGAGCATGGCGTCAAAGCGGGCCTCGATGCGCTGGTGCAGGACGGCGCGGTCGCGCGGCGCCAGAATCAGCTTCAGCGTGCGCACCGGCAACGGGGCCACCCCGGGGCGGCGCTGCCATTCACTGATCGGCGTGCCGGTCAGCCGGTAGACCTCCAGCGCCCGCTGGATCCGTTGCGGGTCGGTGGCATGGATGCGTGATGCGGCGGCGGGGTCAACGACGGCCAGTTCGGCGTGCAGCGCCGCCCAGCCTCGCTCGGCGGCCTCGGCGCTCAGCACGGCACGCATCGCCGGGTCGGCCTCCGGCATCGGCGACAGACCCTGCAACAGCGCGCGGAAGTACAGCCCCGTGCCGCCGGCCAGGATCGGAGTCTTGCCACGGGCGACGATGTCGGCCACCACGCGGGCGGCGTCGGCAGCGAATTCGGCGGCGGAATAGGTCTGCCAGGGATCGCGCAGGTCCAGCAGGTGGTGCGGTGCCTGTGCGCGCTCGGCCGCATCCGGCTTGGCCGAACCGATATCCAGGCCGCGATAGACCAGCGCCGAATCGACACTGACGATTTCACCGTCCAGCTGCTGCGCCAGCGCGATCGCGGTGGCGGTCTTGCCGCTGGCGGTCGGCCCCATCACGGCAATCGCCAGCGGCCGCTGATCCACTGCCATCAGTCTTCGTCCGGCCAGCGGAGGGTCGGCTTGGCGTCCACCCGCACGGCAGGTACCGCCTCGACCGCCTGCCAGACCTTCAACGCATCGACCGTCGCTGCCACATCGTGCACGCGCACGATACGGGCGCCGCGCTGCACGGCGATCAGGTGTGCGGCCACCGACGCGGCGACACGCTCTGCCGGCGACTGACGACCGGTCAGCTCGCCCAGGCTGCGCTTGCGCGACAGCCCGGCCAGCATCGGCACGCCCAGTTCAAGGAAACGCTCCGAGCGGGCCAGCAGCGTCATGTTGTGGGCCGTGGTCTTGCCGAAGCCGAAGCCGAGGTCGATCACCAGATTCTTCTTGGCGATGCCGGCCATCTCCGCGGCGAACAGCCGCTGCACCAGGAAGCCATGGACCTCGGCGACCACATCGTTGTACTGCGGGTCAGTCTGCATGTGACCCGGTTCGCCCTGCATGTGCATCAGCACCACCGGCACGCCCGCGTCCGCCGCCGCGTGCAGCGCACCGTCCTGGCGCAGGCCGAAGATGTCGTTGATCATCCCGGCGCCTGCAGCAACCGCGGCACGCATCACCTCCGGCTTGAAGGTATCGATGCTGATCGGCACCGCCGTGCGCGCTGCCAGCTGCTCGATGACCGGCACGACACGACGCAGTTCCTCGTCGATCGACACCGGCGCCGCGCCCGGACGGGTCGATTCGCCGCCGATGTCGAGCAGGTCGGCGCCCTCCTCCACCAGCTTCAGGCCATGCGCGACCGCCGCCTCGGTGGTGTCATGGGCACCACCATCGGAGAACGAATCCGGGGTGACGTTGACGATACCCATGACCCGGGCACGGTCCAGGCGCAGGATGCGGCCGGCGCAATCGAGCTGGGGCGAGATGTCGAACATGGCAGATCCTGCGGGCAACGAAGGTTAGTTTAAGGCGGCGGGGCTGCGCCCTGCACCCGCAGAGGCGGTAGTGCCGGCCGCTGGCCGGCAACCTCAACCGCAAAAGCAACCGCAGCATTCTGTGGGATGGCGGGGTGGGTCCGGTTGCGGGGGCCGCTGCAAGTACGTCCATGCAAGCTCGGTCGCCGCATCCATGCGGCTTACACCCCCGCAACCGGACCCACCCCGCCTTCGACAGTTTCCCGGTGGCCGGTAGATCCACGCCATGCGTGGATGAATCTCCATAGGAATCGAATATCTCGACAATTGAACGAAGAGCATCCACGCATGGCGTGGATCTACCGTGTCGACCAAGGTCGACACCTACCAACAGCAGCCCAACAGCAGCGGGGAATTGTCGGAGGCGGGGCGCAGCCCGGCCGCAGAACCCTACTTGCGCCGACGCTTCCGGTCCACGTACAGCGTCTTGATGATGCTCAGCAGGATACCCACCGCGATACCCACGCCACAGCCCAGCAGCAGATTGTCCACGGTCAGGCCGACAGCGACGCCGACTACGGTGGCGATCACCATCTCGGCGGTGTGGGAAATCGGTTCAGGCTTGGGGGCGGACATGCGGACTCCAGCGGACGGTCAGGATCGGATGGGCCGGGGCCCGGAAACAACAAGGCCGGGTTGCCCCGGCCTCGTCTTGCATTGCGTACGGCAGGCCGTCAGATCGATTCGGCCGGACCGGCGATCGGCGGCAACGGACGGGCATCGCCGCCCTTGTCGTTGTTGCCGCCATCCTTGTTGGACTTGTTCCAGCCCATCGGCGGCGGCGGGTCACGACCTTCCATGATCGCGTCGATCTGCGGCGCATCGATGGTTTCGTACTGCAGCAGCAGCTGCGACATCGTATGCAGCTTGTCGATGTTCTCGGTCAGCAGCTCGGTGGTGCGGGCGTACGCCTTGTCGAGGATGTTGCGCACTTCCTCGTCGATGCGACGGGCAGTGTCGTTGGACACGCTCTTGTGCTGGGTCACCGAACGACCCAGGAACACCTCATCGTCCTCTTCGCCATAGGCGATCGGGCCGAGCTGCTCGGACAGGCCCCACTTGGTGACCATGTTGCGGGCCATCTTGGTGGCACGCTCGATGTCATTGGACGCACCGGTGGTGACCTTGTCGGTACCGAAGATCAGTTCTTCCGCCACGCGGCCACCGTACAGCGAGCACAGCTGCGACTGGATCGCCACGCGGTTCATCGAGTACTTGTCGCCTTCCGGCAGGTACATGGTCACGCCCAGCGCACGGCCGCGCGGAATGATCGTGACCTTGTAGACCGGGTCATGTTCCGGCACCAGGCGGCCGACGATGGCATGGCCGGCTTCATGGTAGGCGGTGAGGGTCTTCTCCTCCTCGCTCATGGCCATCGAGCGGCGCTCGGCACCCATCAGGATCTTGTCGCGGGCACGATCAAAGTGGTCCATGCGGACCTCCTTCTCGTTGCCACGGGCGGCGAACAGGGCGGCCTCGTTGCAGAGGTTGGCCAGGTCGGCACCGGAGAAGCCCGGGGTACCACGCGCGATCACCATCGGCACGACGTCGTCGGCCAGCGGCAGCTTGCGCATGTGCACCTTGAGGATGTGCTCGCGGCCCTTCACGTCCGGCAGACCGACCACCACCTGGCGGTCGAAGCGGCCCGGACGCAACAGCGCCGGGTCCAGCACGTCAGGACGGTTGGTGGCGGCGATCACGATCACGCCTTCGCCGCCTTCGAAACCGTCCATCTCGACCAGCAGCTGGTTCAGGGTCTGCTCGCGCTCGTCATGACCGCCGCCCAGGCCGGCACCACGGTGGCGACCGACGGCGTCGATTTCATCGATGAAGATGATGCACGGCGCGTGCTTCTTGGCCTGCTCGAACATGTCGCGCACACGGCTGGCGCCGACGCCGACGAACATTTCCACGAAGTCCGAGCCGGAGATCGAGAAGAACGGCACCTTGGCTTCACCGGCGATGGCCTTGGCCAGCAGCGTCTTGCCGGTACCCGGAGGGCCGACCATCAGCACGCCGCGCGGGATCTTGCCGCCGAGCTTGGTGAACTTGGACGGGTCACGCAGGAAATCGACCAGTTCGCCGACCTCTTCCTTGGCCTCGTCGCAACCGGCAACATCGGCGAAGGTGACCTTGATCTGGTCTTCGCCCTGCAGCTTGGCGCGCGACTTGCCGAAGGACATTGCGCCCTTGGCACCGCCGCCACCGCCCTGCATCTGCCGCATGATGAACAACCAGAAGCCGATGATCAGGATGACCGGCAGGAAATTCATCAGGATCGCGCCGAGGGAGATGCCGCTGGACGGCTCTTCCTGCACGATCTCGACGTTCTTGGTGCGCAGCACGTTGATCAGGTCGCGATCGAACGGTGCGGTGATGGTGGACGACTGTCCACCACGGGTGGTGTAGGTGATCTGGCTGGTACCGCCGCGCGTATCGCCGCCGAAGGCGACCTTCTGCACGTTGCCGGTGTCCACCTGGTCCAGGAACTGCGAGTACGAAGCGCCCTGCGCCCCGGCCCCCGAGGTCTTGGGCGAGAAGCTCTGGAAGACCACCATCAGCACGACGGCGACGACCACCCATAGCAGGAGGTTCTTGGTCAAGTCGTTCATCCTCATTGGCTCCGGTGTTCCTCTTAGTGCTGGCGTTGCGTTGGGGTCGAACTTACGGGGTCGAGCTTACTTCATGTGGGCGCGTTTTCCCTGACCCAAGGCATACACCTCGGGAGAGCGCTTGCGCGAGGCTTCCGGCTTGCGGATGGAGACCTTGTCGTACCGGCGGCGCATGTCGCGCACGTAGTCGTCAAAGCCTTCGCCCTGGAACAGCTTGATCAGGAACGCCCCACCAGTCTTGAGGTGGTTGTCGGCAAAATCCATGGCCAGCTCCGCCAGGTGCATCATCCGCGGCTGGTCGACCGCGTCCACACCACTCTTATTGGGGGCCATGTCCGACAGCACAAGGTCTACCGGCTGATCCCCGAGCATGGCTTCAAACTGCGATAGGACGGTTTCTTCCCTGAAGTCACCGTGAAGGAACTCCACGCCGGCCAGCGGCGGCATGTCCAGGATGTCCAGGGCCAGCACGCGGCCGGTATCGCCGATCTGTCTCCGCACCTGCTGAGACCAGCCACCTGGGGCCGCGCCGAGGTCGACCACCACCATGTGCGGCTTCAGCAGGCGGTCACGTTCGAGCAGTTCTTCAAGCTTGTAGGCCGCACGGGAGCGCATGCCTTCGGCCTGGGCCTTCTTCACGAAGGGATCGGAGAAGTGTTCCTTGAGCCAGCGCTGGCTGCTTTTGCTGCGGGTAGCCATTGGAAATAGGGGCTGATGGGGTCGCCATGATACCCTGATCGTCCCATTCAACCGTGTTTTCTGCATGCCCACTGCCTTGACCCCTTCCCAGACCCGTTTCCTGCGCGGCCAAGCCCACGACCTGAAGGCCCTGCTGCAGACCGGCGGCAAGGGCGTCACTCCGGCCTTCCTGACCGAGCTGAACGAAGTGCTGGAACGCCACGAACTGGTCAAGGTGAAGGTTGCCGCCGAAGACCGTGACGCCCGCGACGTGATGATCGGCGAGATCGTGCAGGCCACCGACAGTGCGTTGGTGCAGCGTATCGGCCATGTGGCCGTGCTGTATCGCCCGAGCAAGGAACACCGCCAGATCGTGCTGCCACGCGGCTGATCGGACCCTGCCATGCAGCTGAACCACGAACTGCCCGACTACGCCTACAGCCTGCGCGCCGCTGACGGTCGCTCGGCACGGGTCAATGATCGCGTTCTGGGCAACAGCTTCTACCTGACCCCGGACCAGCTGGTCGAACAGTGGCCGGTGACCGATGTCGCGGCGCTGCAGGTGGCTGACCTGGAGCCGATCCTGGCACTGAAGCCGGCGTTGATACTGCTCGGCACCGGAGAGCGCCAGGCGTTCCCGCCGGCGGTTGTCATGGCCGCCTGCCTGTCGCGCGGCATCGGACTGGAAGTGATGAACAATCCGGCTGCCGCACGCACCTTCAACATCCTTGCCGGCGAAGGCCGCAAGGTGGCGGCCGCCTTCATCCTGGAAGGCTGAGGCCCGAGGCCGCCGGGCATGGCCCGGCGCTACCTGAAACACACGTTGCGCATATGCAAGCGTCCGAGCCCATGCTCGGGCAGTGCTGCATTGCGGCGTACAGCCGCCGGGCATGGCCCGGCGCTACCCGTATCTGCCCGCGCTAGCGCGCCGGCAGATACTGCTGCGGGTCGACCGGCTTGCCGTTGTAGCGGGTGAGCCGAGGGCCCTTGCGGCCCATGGGACGCGCCCTTGGCGAACGCCCGGCGCGCTGCGCCGGGCCGGGGATCCGCCCGGAGAAAGAGCGGCCGGTTACTTCGCCGGCAGATATTGCTGCGGGTCGACCGGCTTGCCGTTGTAGCGGATCTCGAAGTGCAGCATGTCCCGGTTGGCGCCGGTACGGCCCATCTCGGCGATCTGCTCGCCGGCCTTCACGCTCTGCCCTTCATTGACCAGGCGCTTGCGGTTGTGGCCATAGGCCGACAGCCACTGGTCGCTGTGCTTGATGATGATCAGCTCGCCATAGCCGACCAGGCCGGCGCCGGAATACACCACCACGCCATTGGCCGTGGCCTTCACCGGTGCGCCGCTGGTGCCGGCGATGTCCACGCCCTGCTTGGTTGCATCGCCGGCCACGTAGCGGCCCACGACTGCGCCATCGGCCGGCCAGCGCCAGGCGATGTTGCTCTTGACCGGACCGGCCGGACCCGGCGTCGGCGCGGTACTGCCGCCAGACGTGCTGCCAGCCGGACGCGGCGCGGTGACCACGGTGGTCGGCGCACGACCGCCACCGGAACCGGCCGGATACAGGCGGATCACCTGCCCCGGGTAAATGGTCGACGGGTTGTCCAGGTTGTTCCAGGCGATCAGGTCGGCCGGCGTGATGTCGTGGATGCGGGCCAGCGCATAGATGGTGTCGCCCTTGCGCACGACCACCGTCTGCCCCGGCTTGGGCACCGACGTCTTCGGCGTGCTGACGCCACTGCTGCCGCCGCCACTGGGCCGGACCACGGTGGCGGTGCCACAGGCGGCCAGGGTGGATACCAGCAACGCCAGCGCGCCGATGCGCACTCCCTTGCTCAGACGATCTGCACTCATGCGAACTTCGACCTCCATACAAGCCAGGCGATCAGCACCACCACCAACGCGGTGGCGATCCAGCCCAGCGGTTCAATCCATCGGCGCAGCGCAGCTTCCGCGCGCGCACCACCGATACGGATGACCGCAGCCAGCACGAACACGCGCTTGCCACGACCGATCAACATGCTCAACAGGTACTGCGGCATCGGCACGCCGACGATACCCGATGCCCACGTGAAGACCTTCATCGGAATCGGCATGAAGCCGCCCAGCACCAGGAAAGTGAACACCGCCCAGGGCGACTCCACCATCTTGGCCTGCACGGTAGCAATGCCCTGCTCGATCGCCGGCAGCATGCCCAGCGCCTCGAACACCGGCTTGACCGCTTCGAATGCATAGTGGCCCAGCGCGTAGCCGATCAGCGCGCCGACCATCGAGCCGGCCAGGCTGAGGGTGGCGAACCACCAGCCGCGCTTGGGCTGGGCCACGCACATCGGCGCCAGCATCACTTCCGGCATCACCGGGAAGATGATGGCTTCGAAAAAGCTCAGCACCATCAGATAGGTCGGCGCGCGCTCATGCGCGGCCCACTTCATCGCCCGCTCGTACAGCGGCCCGAAAATCTTCATGCAACCCTGCTCCGTGGATTCAATCGAGCATGCCAGACAGCAGCGGCACGAAGGTGACCGGCGCCAGCACGCGTTGTTCGATGCTGCCGTCATCCTTGCGGTCGAGCTGCACCAGCGACTGTGCGCCGGCGCCACCGACCGGGGCGACCAGACGGCCACCTGCAGCCAGCTGCTCGACCAGCGCATCGACCAGCGCCGGTGCGGCGGCGGTAACCACGATGGCGTCGAACGGGCCATGCTCGGCCCAGCCCACGCGGCCGTCGTCGTGCTTGGTGCGGATGTTCATGCCCAGCGCGCGGAAACGCTTGCGCGCCTGCCGCAGCAGGTCACCGATGCGCTCGACGGTATAGACCTCCAGCCCCAGCGCGCCGAGTACGGCGGCCTGATAGCCCGAGCCGGTACCCACTTCGAGCACCTTCTTCGGCGCCACCTGCAGCACGGCCTCGGTCATCCGCGCGACCACCCACGGCTGGGAAATGGTCTGGCCGTGGCCGATCGGCAGCGCGGTGTCTTCATACGCGCGCGAGGCCAAGGCCTCATCGATGAACAGATGGCGCGGCACCACCCGGATCGCGTTCAGCGTCGACTCGTCGACGATGCCGGCTTCGCGCAGGCGGTCGACCAGGCGGTCGCGCACGCGCTGCGATGTCATGCCGATGCCGACTGCTTCCGGCTGCAGGCGCAGGCGTGGGCTCATGCCGGCCGGTCCGGCGCGGCGCTGAGGCCGCCGACCCAGCTGGCGACCTTTTCCAGTGCCTGGTAGCGGGTCAGGTCAACCTGGATCGGGGTGATCGAAATGTGGCCGGTGCGCACCGCATGGAAATCGGTGCCCGGGCCGGAGTCCTGCTCGCGGCCGGCCGGACCGATCCAGTACACCTCGTTGCCGCGCGGGTCTTTCTGCGCGATGCAGCCTTCGGCGCGATGACGGTTGCCCAGGCGGGTGACTTCGAAGCCCTTGACCTCGCTCCACGGCAGGTCCGGCACATTGACGTTGAGGATGGTGTCGGCCGGCAGCGGATCGGCCTTGAGGCGGGCAACAATCTCCACTGCGGCACGCGCCGCCGTCTCGAAATGCTTGGGGTCGTGATTGCGGGTCACCAGCGACACCGCAACCGCCGGCAGGCCGAGGAAACGACCTTCCATCGCCGCCGAGACGGTGCCGGAATAGATCACGTCGTCGCCGAGGTTGGCGGCATTGTTGATACCGGACACGACAATGTCAGGCTCGAATTCGAGCAGGCCGGTCAGCGCAAGGTGCACGCAGTCGGTGGGCGTGCCGGCCACCGACACGGTGTAGTGGTCGATGCGCTTGAGCCGGATCGGCAGATCCAGGGTCAGCGAATTGCTGGCACCGGAGCGGTCGCGGTCGGGTGCGACCACCGTGACTTCGTGCCCGGCCTCGCGCAGCACGGATGCAAGCATCCGGATGCCCGCCGCGTCGACACCGTCATCATTGCTGACCAGGATGCGCATCTTCGATTTAACCGCTTGATTTTCCAAGAATTCGATCCCGTCACCTTGCAACGTGGGCGAAGCCGGCCCGTCTCCTCCAGGGAGGCGGCAGCTCCGCAAGTGCGCCGACTATTGTGCCGCAAGCGGGCGCTGGGTCCTACCCTGTCTGCGGTCACGGCCGACATCCAACGGTCATAGGCAGACCCGCGCAGGCGGTTTACCCTGTGCGCATGTCGCACCCTGAAGACGAAGATCCGGCTGCATTGTTCCGTGCCGCCATCGGCGAAGTGACGCCGCTGCGCAAGGAAGTGGAGCCCGCGCCTGCTGCGCCGCGGCCCAGGCCGCGTGCGCGCATGGCCGAGCGCGACGACGCAGAAGCCGCCGGTGAGTTCGCCCGGCTGCTGCGCGACAACGCCCCGCTGGAAGCGGGCGACGTTGCCAGCTACCGGCGCGACAACCTGCCGCCACGCCTGTTCCAGCGCTTGAAGCGCGGACAGTACTCGGTGCAGGACGAACTGGACCTGCACGGCGCCACCGCCGCGCAGGCCGAGATGATGCTGCGCCAGTTCCTGCTGGAGGCGCACGCCCACGAGTACGGCTGCGTGCGCATCATCCACGGCAAGGGCCTGCAGTCCGATGGCAGTGCGCCGGTGCTGAAGAACCTGGTGGACCGCCTGCTGCGCCTGCGCAACGACGTGCTGGCGTTCCATTCCGCCCCGACCGGGCAAGGCGGGACCGGCGCCATGCTGGTGCTGCTGACGCGGCGCTGACGTTCTGCCGGTTGGATTCATCCACGCATGGCGTGGATCTACTGACGGCCCATCCACGCGTGGCGTGGATCTACTGACGGCCCATCCACGCATGGCGTGGATCTACTGTGGCGGGCGGAGGAAAGTGGATCCACGCCATGCGTGGATGCTCTTCGCCTCCGCCACCATTTCCGTCAGGCCTGCGACGCGTCCTCGACCGGCCCGAGCTCGTGCAGAACCGCGGTGGCATAGCAGCCTGGCGGCAGCGCGAAGGACAACTCCAGTACGTCAGCGGCCAGCCACTGGTGCTGCAACAGCGCTGGACGCAACCGCAGCGCGCGCCGCTCCTGCTTCAGCCGCGCCTCTTCCAGGCCGGTGCGCAGCGCCTTTGATTCGTCATCATCCAGCGCTGCCAGTTCCAGCTCACGGGCGGCGTCGCTGCTGCGCAGCTCACCCTCGCCCCACAACGGAGCACTGGGGTGGATGTCGAAACGTGCCAGGCGCTCGGCCAGCACGTCACTGTAGGGCTCGGGGCCGAACACGCTGCGGCTGCCATCAAGCATCCACACTTCGCCCTGCAGCGGCTGGTCCCAGCTGCCCTGCTCCACGCGTGCAGCGAGCACGCGGTTGAACAACGCCGAACGCGCCGCCGACAACAGCAGCGAACGCTGGTCCTTGCGCATGCGCCGGCCACCGAACATCGCCAACGCAGCGGGGACGTTGCCGCCATCGCGACCGAAGCGCTGCTCGCCGAACCAGTTCGGCAGGCCACGCGCGGCGATCTGCTGCAGGCGCTCGTCGATTGCCGCCGCGTCACCCTGCACATCGCGCAGCACCAGCCTGAAGCGGTTGCCCGCCAGCGCACCGCGCTGCAGCTTGCGGTTGTGCCAGGTGGAGTCGATCACCTCGATCTCGTCACTGGCCAGCTCGGCCAGATCGGGCGCGACGCGCTTGGGCAGATGTACGCTGAAACGCTGGGTGGTGACCGCGTTGCGATCCTTCATGCCGGCATAGCTGACCGCCATTTCCGGCAGGCCTGCCCACTTGGCCAGTACCTTGGCCACGTGCACCGTATTGGCGCCACGCTTGCGGATATGCAGCAGCAGATGCTCGCCTTCACCGGTCGCTTCGAAAGCGGGCAGCTCATCGACCTGGAAATCTTCCGGCGTGGTGCGGATGCGCGCCTGCAGCAGCGGTGCACCGAACGCGAGCGGCAACGGGATCATGCGGCCACCAGCAGCACGACCGCCTGCGCAGCGATGCCTTCGCCACGGCCGGTGAAGCCCAGCTTCTCGGACGTGGTGGCCTTGACGCTCACCGCATCCAACGGCAGCTGCAACAGTTCACCGATGCGCTCGCGCATGGCCAGCGCATGCGGGCCGACCTTGGGCCGTTCGCAGATCACGGTGATGTCGGTGTTGCCGACACGCCAGCCGCGCTCGCGCAGCAGGCCATCGCAATGGCGCACGAATTCGCTGCTGTCCGCGCCCTTCCAGCGGTCGTCAGTGGGCGGGAAGTGCTGGCCGATGTCGCCCAGCGCGATCGCACCGAGCATGGCGTCGCACAGCGCGTGCAGGATGACGTCGCCGTCGCTGTGCGCAAGCACGCCGCAGCTGTGCGGCACCGCGATGCCACCGAGCATGATGTGGTCGCCTTCACCGAAGGCATGGACGTCGTAACCCTGGCCGATACGGACGGGCGGGAACGGGGAGGTGCTCATGGATGCAGCCCTTGCAGCAGGGCCGCGCGGGCGGTCAGCCGGCGCGGCGGGAGAGTACGAATTCGAAACGATCGAGATCGGCCGGCGTGGTGACCTTGAAGTTGTCCTCGCTGCCTTCCACCAGCAGCGGGCGCTGGCCCTGGCGCTCCATGGCCATGGCATCGTCGGTCACATCGACACCGGCGCTAGCGGCCTCGGACAGTGCGCGGATCAACTGGTGGCGGCGGAACAGCTGCGGCGTCAGTGCACGCCACAGGCGCTCACGTGGCTCGGTGCCGTCGATGCCACCATCATCACCAGCACGCTTGAGCGTGTCGCGTACCGGCGCGGCCAGGATGGCGCCGACCGGATCGGTGCGGCCCACTTCCAGCAGGCGGCCAAGATCGGCCTGCGACAGGTTCGGACGCGCCGCGTCGTGCACCAGCACGAATTCATCGGCACGCACGCTGTCCGGCAAGGCCTGCAGCCCCGCCAGCACCGAGGCGGCGCGGGTGGCGCCACCGGTGCAGGTCAGCACCGGCTTTCCGGCCCATTCGCTCCAGCCCGGCCAATCGGCATCGTCCGCACCGATCACCACCATCGCCCCGGCCACGGCCGGGTGTGCCAGCAGTGCGTCCAGGGTGTGGGCGAGCAAGGTCTGCCCGCCCGCCTGCAGGTACTGCTTGGGCAACGGCGCACCAAAACGCGTGCCGCGCCCTGCGGCCGGAACAACCACCCAGATCGCCGCGCTCATGGCACGTCCGCCGGATGGTCACCGGCCGGGGCCGCAACCGGCGCAGGCTGCGCCGGACGCGTCGGTGCATCTTCCACGACGCGATAGAACTTCTCGCCGGGCTTGATCATGCCCAGCTCGCTGCGCGCGCGTTCTTCGATGGCGGACTGGCCTTCCTTGAGGTCCTTCACTTCGGCAGCAAGCGCATCGTTGCGCTGCTGCAGACCGTCATTGTCCCGCTCCTGGTTGGCGACCTGGGCTTCGAGCATCATCACTTCACCCGAATTGCCCGGGCCGAACCAGAAACGGTACTGCAGCCATGCCAGCAGCAGGGCCAGCAACAACAGCAGCCAGCGCCAGTCGCGCATCGGCTCAGCGCTTCAGCGACACGAACGCGTCACGGCCAGCGTAACGCGCGCCGGCACCGAGGGCTTCCTCGATGCGCAGCAGCTGGTTGTACTTGGCCACGCGATCGCTGCGGCATAGCGAGCCGGTCTTGATCTGGGTGGCGGTGGTCGCCACCGCAATGTCGGCGATGGTGGTGTCCTCGGTTTCACCCGAACGGTGCGAGACCACGGCGGCGTAACCGGCACGGTCGGCCATGGCGATCGCTTCCAGCGTTTCGCTGAGGGTACCGATCTGGTTGACCTTGATCAGGATCGCATTGGCGGTGCCCGAATCGATGCCTTCCTGGAAGATCTTCGGATTGGTGACGAACAGATCGTCGCCGACCAGCTGCACCTTCTTGCCGATGCGATCGGTCAGCAGCTTCCAGCCCGCCCAGTCGTTCTCGGCCAGGCCGTCTTCGATGGTGATGATCGGGTACTGCGCGGCCCAGTCAGCCAGGAAGTCGACGAACTGCTCGGAGGTCAGGCGCTTGTTCTCGCCGACCAGGTTGTACTTGCCGTTCTCGAAGAATTCGCTGGAGGCCACGTCCAGGCCCAGCAGCACGTCTTCACCGGCGGTGTAGCCGGCCTTGCCGATGGCTTCGAGGATGGTGTCCAGCGCTTCGACGTTGCTGCGGAAGTCCGGCGCGAAGCCGCCTTCGTCGCCCACCGCCGTGCTGAGGCCGTGGCCCTTCAGCACCGACTTCAGCGAATGGAAGATTTCGGTACCGGCACGCAGCGCTTCGGAGAACGAGGTGAAGCCGACCGGCAGCACCATGAACTCCTGGAAATCGACGTTGTTGTCGGCGTGCGCGCCGCCGTTGATGATGTTCATCATCGGCACCGGCAGCGACGGGGTCGCGCCGGTCTTGGCGGCCAGGTACTGCCACAGTGCCTGCTTGCTGGAGGCAGCGGCGGCGTGCGCGGCAGCCATGGAAACACCCAGCAGTGCGTTGGCACCCAGGCGGCCCTTGTTCTCGGTGCCATCCAGATCGATCAGGCGACGGTCCAGGCCGGCCTGGTCGGTGGCCTCGAAGCCCTTCAGTGCGTTGGCGATGGCGCCGTTGACGTTGTCGACGGCCTTGCGCACGCCCTTGCCGAGGTAACGGGTCTTGTCGCCGTCACGCAGCTCCACCGCTTCCTTGGTGCCGGTCGATGCGCCGGAGGGAACCGCGGCGCGACCGAACGAACCGTCCTCCAGGGTGACTTCGGCTTCCAGCGTGGGGTTGCCACGGCTGTCGAGGATTTCACGGGCATGGATGCTGCGGATCGTACTCATGGTCGGGCCGGTTACCTGTATGGAGAGGGGGCGACAAAAACGAATGCCGCGTGATTATCCCCGGCTACCCCTCACTTGCCAAATGGCGCGATGGGCATCAGCCCCAGCTGGACCCGATCACGATCAGCAGCAGCGACACCAGCATCACCAGCAGGGCACCGGCAATGGTCGCGCACACCGGCCCGCGCCGACGTCGCCAGGCCATCACCATCGCCACCAGGCTGCCCACGAAGGACAGCACCAGCGTGACCAGCGCGCCCAGCATCAAGTACTGCATGGCCTGCACGCCGTTGTTGCCATCCCCCGGCGGACGGAAGCTGGCGGCGAAGGCCAGCACGCCCACGAGCAAGCCGCCCCAGGCGAGCACCGACAGCAACAGGGCGACCAAGCCCCACGGCCAGCTGCGCGAGGGTTCAGGGATCGTATTCATCAAAAAAGATCGTGCAGCAGGATGCCCGCCCACAGCGACAGCACGACCATCGCCAGTGCAGCGGTAACCCTGCCCCGGTTCAGGCGCCAGCCGAGCACTGCGGCGAAAAGCCCTGCGGAAATGGTCAGCACTTCGGCCACCGCCAGGGCGATGACGAAGGGCATCAGGTTCACTACCGGACCGCCGGCACTCGACGGGCGCATGCCGGCACCGAACAGCATGCCGATAGCGAATACACCCGACACCGACAGCAATGCCAGGCCGAGTGCAATCGGGCCCCACGGCCACTGCCGCCAGCGCCGGCGACGACGCTGGATCTCCAGCGCCGCCTGCGGGTGCTGACTCACGCGAAGCGCGAGAAGCCGTGCTTCTTGGTCACCGCGTCGAGCTCCATCAGGGTCTCGAGCAGGGCTTCCATCTGGTCCAGCGGCCACGCGTTGGGGCCGTCGGACAGCGCCTTGGACGGGTCCGGATGGGTTTCGGCGAACAGGCCGGAGATGCCCACGGCAACCGCGGCACGCGCCAGCACCGGCACATGCTCGCGCTGGCCGCCGGAACTGGTGCCCTGCCCGCCCGGCAACTGCACCGAATGGGTGGCATCGAACACCACCGGGCAGCCGGTATCGCGCATCACCGCCAGCGAACGCATGTCGCTGACCAGGTTGTTGTAGCCGAAGCTGGCGCCACGCTCGCAGACCATGATCTGCTCGTTGCCGGTGGCCTTGGCCTTCTCGACGACAGGCTTCATGTCCCACGGCGCCAGGAACTGGCCCTTCTTGATGTTGACCGGCTTGCCGGCCGAGCACACCTTGCGGATGAAGTCGGTCTGGCGGACCAGGAACGCCGGGGTCTGCAGCACGTCCACCACCGAGGCCACTTCATCCATCGGGGTGTACTCGTGCACGTCGGTCAGCACCGGCACGCCGATCTGCTTCTTGACCTCGGCCAGCACCTTCAGGCCCTCTTCCATGCCCGGGCCACGGAAGGCCGTGCCGGAGGTGCGGTTGGCCTTGTCGAAGCTGGACTTGAAGATGAAGTTCACACCGAGCCGGTCGGTCACTTCCTTCAGCTTGCCGGCGGTATCCAGCTGCAGCTGCATCGACTCGATCACGCAGGGGCCGGCGATCAGGAACAGGGGCTGGTCCAGCCCGACCTCGAATCCACACAGTTTCATGGCGTTTCCTTGTTGTCCGCTACACCGGCAGTGCCGGTGCGCTGGGGTTGAAGCGAGCAAGATGGGGGCCGGCGGCCCCCATGACAAGTCAGGCGCGCACTTCCTGCAGCAGCTTGCCACCGGCCTTGCGCTCGCGCGCGGCACGGATGAAGCCGATGAACAGCGGGTGGCCATCACGCGGGGTGGACAGGAATTCCGGGTGCGCCTGGCAGGCCAGGAACCACGGGTGCTGGTCGCGCGGCAGTTCAACCACTTCCACCAGGGTGTCGTCCATCGACTTGCCGGCGATCACCAGGCCGGCATCTTCCAGCTGGGTGCGGTAGCGGTTGTTGAACTCGTAACGGTGGCGGTGGCGCTCGGCGACCACGTCCTTGCCGTACAGTTCGCGGGCCAGCGTGCCCGGCTTCAGGCGCTGCTCCTGCAGGCCCAGGCGCATGGTGCCGCCCAGGTCACTCTTGTCGTCACGCTTTTCCACGTCGCCGGTGGCCGTGCGCCATTCGGTGATCAGGCCGATCACCGGGTTCGGCGACTGGCGATCGTTCTCGGTGCTGTTGGCGTCTTCCAGGCCCACCACGTGGCGCGCGTAGTCGACCACCGCAGCCTGCATGCCGTAGCAGATGCCGAAGTACGGCACCTTGTGCTCACGGGCGTACTGCGAGGTGAGCACCTTGCCTTCGAAGCCACGGTCGCCGAAACCACCCGGCACCAGGATGCCGTCGACATCGGCCAGCGCGGACATGTCGCTGCCTTCCAGGTCCTGCGCTTCCAGCCACTTCAGGGTGACCTTGGTGCGCTGGCGCAGGCCACCGTGCTTGAGCGCTTCGCCGACCGACTTGTAGGCGTCCTGGTGGTCGATGTACTTGCCGACCACCGCGATGGTCACCGCATCCAGCGGATGCAGGGTGGCATCGACGGCGTCCTCCCACATCGACAGGTCGGCCGGGCCGGCCTTGTCGGCCAGCTTCAGCTGGTTGATGACGATTTCGTCCAGGCCCTGTGCGTGCAGGCCCATCGGAATGCGGTACAGCACATCGACGTCGGGCACGCTGATCACCGCGCGCTCGGAGACGTTGGTGAACTGGGCGATCTTGCGACGCTCCGAATCCGGTACCGGCTGTTCCGAACGGCACAGCAGCACGTCCGGCTGGATGCCGATCGAGCGCAGTTCCTTCACCGAGTGCTGGGTCGGCTTGGTCTTCAGCTCACCCGCCGCAGCGATGTACGGCACCAGGGTGAGGTGCATGAACAGCGCCTTTTCCGGGCCGCGCTCGGTGCGTACCTGGCGGATCGCCTCCAGGAACGGCAGCGACTCGATGTCGCCGACGGTGCCGCCGATCTCCACCAGGGCCACGTCGAAGCCCTCGGTGGCTTCGTCCATGCAGCGACGGATCTCGTCGGTGATGTGCGGAATGACCTGCACGGTCGCGCCCAGGTAGTCGCCGCGGCGCTCCTTGCGGATCACTTCCTCATAGATGCGGCCGGTGGTGACCGAGTTCTTGCGGCTCAGGCGGGTGCGCACGAAGCGCTCGTAGTGGCCCAGGTCGAGATCGGTTTCGGCGCCGTCGTCGGTGACATACACCTCACCGTGCTGGAACGGGCTCATGGTGCCCGGGTCGACGTTGATGTACGGATCGAGCTTCATCATCGTGACCTTCAGGCCACGCGCTTCGAGAATGGCGGCCAGTGACGCGGCGGCAATACCTTTGCCGAGCGAGGACACCACGCCGCCGGTTACGAAAATCAAGGGAGTCATGGCTGCAAGCATCCTGTCTGGAAATGGAAAACGGCAGCGCCACGCCTGCCCGGGGGGCGGGCGTGGAGCAGAAAGGGGGTTTTCCGGTTCGCTGGAGCAGCGAGGGAGGTGCGGGCCCGGCCAGCGCAATGCGCCAGCGGGGAACCACCCTGCGAGGTCGGGGCGGCCGTGCCGGTCACTTCGACCGTCACCTGCGACCCGCTTTGCTGGAGGCCACGCTTGGCCGTGCCAGCCCATTCGCAAATGGTGGACACGCACTTACTCCCGGAAAGCCATAGTTTACAGATAGATGGCCGCCAACCCAAGGGGCAGATGGCGCCATCGGCAAAAAGAAACGCCCCGCTGGGCGGGGCGTTCGAGGGGGAAACCCTTGTGGCAAGGGCCTCGGAGGGGCAGAAGAATTACTTCTTCTTGCGTGCCTCTTCCTCTTCTTCCTGCTGCGGCACCGGCTGGCCCTTGGCCTTCATCTCGGCATTGGCCTGCGCGCGGCGCTTGGCCTTGGCCTCGGCTTCGGACTGCGCCTTGTCGGCCTGGTCACCCTGCTGCGGAGCAGGCTGGCCGGCGTTCTGCGCCAGCACCATCGGCACTGCAACAGCGGCGGCAGCCAGGATCGCAATGGTCAGCAACTTCTTCATGGAGTCCTCCTCGCGGTATGGCTCGGATGTGGGGGGCGCCGGTGTTCGGTTCCAGCGGTTGCCATTTTACCCCCTCCCCGCCAACGAGGCTGAACCGCAGGCGTGCAAATTCCCGGTCCAGACCGCACACTTGCCCGTCGCTCCACGCTTTCGAAGACAGATGAACGCCCGCTATAACGCCGCCGATATTGAAGTCCTGTCCGGCCTTGACCCGGTCAAGCGCCGCCCCGGCATGTATACCGACACCGCGCGCCCGAACCACCTGGCGCAGGAAGTGATCGACAACTCGGTGGACGAGGCCCTCGCCGGCCATGCCCGCTCGATCGAGATCACCCTGTTCAAGGACGGCAGCGTGGAGGTCAGCGATGACGGCCGCGGCATGCCGGTGGACATCCATCCGGAAGAGAAGATCCCGGGCGTCGAGCTGATCCTGACCCGCCTGCATGCCGGCGGCAAGTTCAACAACAACAACTACACCTTCTCCGGCGGCCTGCATGGCGTCGGCGTCAGCGTGGTCAATGCGCTGTCGACCCTGGTGGAAATCCACATCAAGCGCGAAGGTGCCGAACACCGCATCACCTTCCGCAACGGCGACCGCGCCTCGCCGCTGGAAGTGGTCGGCACCGTCGGCAAGAAGAACACCGGTACCCGCCTGCGCTTCTGGCCGGACCCGAAGTACTTCGATACGCCCAAGTTCGCCGTGCGTGCGCTCAAGCACCTGCTGCGCGCCAAGGCCGTGCTGTGCCCGGGCCTGACCGTCAAGCTGACCGACGAAGCCACCGGCGAGGTCGACACCTGGTACTACGAAGACGGCCTGCGCGATTACCTGAAGCTGGAGCTGGGCGATCGCGAGTCGCTGCCGGCTGATCTGTTCGTGGGCAACCTGAAGAAAGACACCGAGATCGTGGACTGGGCCGTGGCCTGGCTGCCGGAAGGCGAGCTGGTGCAGGAAAGCTACGTCAACCTGATTCCCACCGCACAGCATGGCACCCACGCCAACGGCCTGCGCACCGGCCTGACCGAAGCGCTGCGCGAGTTCTGCGACTTCCGCAACCTGCTGCCGCGCGGCGTCAAGCTGGCCCCGGAAGACGTGTGGGACCGCGTGTCGTTCGTGCTGTCGCTGAAGATGACCGACCCGCAGTTCAGCGGCCAGACCAAGGAACGCCTGTCCTCGCGCCAGGCCGCCGGTTTCGTTGAAGGTGCCGCGCACGATGCGTTCAGCCTGCTGCTGAACCAGAATGTGGAGCTGGGCGAGAAGATCGCGCAGATCGCCATCGAGCGCGCCAGTGCGCGCCTGAAGACCGAGAAGCTGGTCGTCCGCAAGAAGGTCACCCAGGGCCCTGCCCTGCCCGGCAAGCTGGCCGACTGCATCAGCCAGGACCTGTCGCGCACCGAACTGTTCCTGGTCGAGGGCGACTCGGCAGGCGGCAGCGCCAAGCAGGCCCGCGACAAGGATTTCCAGGCGATCCTGCCGCTGCGCGGCAAGATCCTCAACACCTGGGAAGTGTCCTCCAACAGCGTGCTGGCCTCGGAGGAAGTGCACAACCTGGCGGTGGCCATCGGCTGTGACCCGGGCAAGGAAGACATCAGCGGCCTGCGCTACGGCAAGGTGATCATCCTGGCCGACGCCGACTCCGACGGCCTGCATATCGCAACGCTGCTGACCGCACTGTTCCTGAAGCACTTCCCGGCGCTGGTTGATGCCGGCCACGTGTTCGTGGCGATGCCGCCGCTGTTCCGCATCGACGTGGGCAAGCAGGTGTTCTACGCCCTGGATGAGGAAGAAAAGCGCTCGATGCTGGACAAGATCGAACGCGAGAAGATCAAGGGCGCCATCAACGTGACCCGCTTCAAGGGCCTGGGCGAGATGAATCCGCCGCAGCTGCGTGAATCGACCATCCATCCGGACACCCGTCGCCTGGTGCAGTTGACCATCGACGATGGCGAGCAGACCCATTCACTGATGGACATGCTGCTGGCCAAGAAGCGCGCGTCTGACCGCAAGGGCTGGCTGGAGAGCAAGGGCGATCTGGCTTCGCTGGAAGTCTGATTCCCGGACCGGTGGTAGTGCCGGCCGCTGGCCGGCTGCTTTTCGTGAACCAGCGGGATACCTGGTGCCGGCCAGCGGCCGGCATTACCGGGCCGTTGGATCGGCCGCCATCGGCAAACCCTGCGGGTCCATAATGCGCGTTCATCCGCGTGGACGACCCCATTGCCCGCCAACTCACTGCTGTTCCCCGGGCTGCCGCTGCACAGCGCGCGCCTGGTGCTGAGCCCCATTCGCCGCGATGACGCCGCGGCCCTGTTCGCCCTGCAGTCCGACCCGGACGTGATGCACTGGTGGAACCACCCGGCGTGGACGCGTCCGGCCGAAGCACGCGCGCAGATCGACGACGACCTGGCTGCACAGGCCACCGGCACGCAGTTGAAGCTGGCCCTGCGCGAATCGGTGGACGGCCCCCTGCTGGGCATCTGCGTGGTGTTTGCCCTGGATCGGGACGCGGCGCGCGCGGAAATCGGCTATCTGCTGGCACCTGGCAGGCAGGGCCACGGCTACATGCATGAAGCGCTGCAGCAGGTGCTGGCCTATCTGTTCAACACCCTGCAACTGCACCGGGTGGAAGCGGAGATCGATCCACGCAACCACGCCTCGGCACACGTGCTCGAACGCCTGGGCTTCCACCGCGAAGGCCTGCTGCGGCAGCGCTGGCGTATCCAGGGTGAACTGGCCGACTCGGCCGTGTATGGGCTGCTGGCCGACGACGCGGTGCGCTCAGCGACCTTCGCTTGACCGGATCAGGCCACAACGCCGGCCCATGCCTTTGGACACATCCGGTGCGCGGCACCCCGCCCTAGCATCGGGGTCCCTTCCGCTGCCGTTCCGGTGCCATGAAGTTCCTGCTGCACTCTGCCGCGCTCTGCGTCGGCCTGCTGATCGCCCCTGCCTGCGTGCTGGCCGCGCCTGCTGCTGACGGCGCCTCCGAAACGAAAGAAGAAAAGACCGCAGCCGCGCCCCTGCCGGCCGATGCGTCGGCTCGCCAGAGCATGCGTTTGGCGGGCCGCACCCTCGACTACACCGCCACCGTCGGCACCCTGCCGGTACGCGATGCGAAGGGCAAGGTGATCGCCGATGTGGTGTTTACCGCCTACACGATGCCGGGCAAGGACCGGCCGGTGACCTTCGCTCTCAATGGCGGCCCCGGCGCGTCTTCTGTGTACCTCAACCTGGGCGCCATCGGCCCGAAGGTGGTGACCTTCGGTTCGGAAGGCGACAGCGCATCGGCGCCGGCGAAGCTGCACGACAATCCCGGCACCTGGCTGGACTTCACCGACCTGGTGTTCATCGATCCGGTCGGAACCGGCTTCAGCCGTGCCCGCATCGGCGATGAGGAGGCGAAGAAACAGCTGTATACGCCCAGTGCCGATGTCGAGTACCTCTCGCGCACGATCTACGACTGGCTGCTGCGCAACCAGCGCATGGCCTCGCGCAAGTACCTGACCGGCGAGAGCTATGGCGGCTATCGCGGCCCGCGCATCACCCACTTCCTGCAGACGCGCCTGGGCGTGGCGATGAACGGCCTGGTGCTGGTGTCGCCTTACCTGAGCCCGACCCTGGAAGACAACGCCGATGTCTCGCCGATGGCGTGGATGCAGACCCTGCCGTCGATCGCTGCCGCGCACCTCGAACGCCAGGGCAAGCTGACCGACGCGGCGATGCGCGAGGTGGTCGAGTACACCCGCGGTGACTACGCCACCGCGCTGATGAAGGGCCGCAGCGATCCGCAGGCGACCGAGGCGATGCTGCGCCGGGTGGCCGAGTTGACCGGCCTGGACCCGCAGTTCGTACGCCGCGCCGGCGGTCGCCTGGAAACCCAGGCCTACCTGCGTGAGGTGTTCCGCGACAAGGGCACGCTGGGCAGCCGCTACGACTCCAACGTCACTGCGTTCGATCCGTTCCCGAACGATCCGGAGCAGCGCGCCAACGATCCGCTGCTGGACAGCATCATCGCCCCGACCACCACCGCGATGGTCGACTTCGTCACCCGCGAGGTCGGCTGGAAGGTGGATGCGCGCTACCAGGCGCTGAACTACGACGTGAACCGTCTGTGGGATCGCAATGGCGATCTGCGCGAGGGCGCGGTGACCCAGCTGCGCCAGGCCGTTGCGATCGACCCGCACCTGCAGGTGCTGATCGTGCATGGCTGGAATGACCTGTCCTGCCCGTTCATGGGCTCGATCCTGACCGTGGACCAGATGCCGGCGATGGGCAGCAACCCGGACCGCGTGCAGGTGCGCAGCTATCCGGGCGGGCACATGTTCTACAGCCGGGCTGACAGCCAGGCGGCGTTCCGCAGGGATGTGCAGGCGTTGTTCCAGCGCAATTGAGGGGTTGTCGGCCGGGCCTGCGGCCCGGCACCCGCGGACAGCAACGGCAACGGCAACGTCAAAAGCGGGCTTTCCGTGGGTTGGCGGGGTGGGCCCGGTTGCGGGGGACGCCGTAAACCCCCAGACCGGCCCAGCCGCTGGCGGCTGTGCGTTCGGGCGCTTGCGAAGCAGTACCTCGCAAGCAAAGCGCCCTCACCCTTGGGGGCTTGGCCGCGGCATCCATGCCGCGGACACCCCCGCAACCGGACCCACCCCGCCTTCGACGGGTTCCGGCTGCTGTTGGTGGGTGTCGACTTCCTGCTGCTGTTGGTAGGTGTCGACCTTGGTCGACACTGTAGATCCACGCCATGCGTGGATAACGGAAACCGGATGCTTCATGAAATGAAAAAGCCCGCCGGAATCCGGCGGGCTTTTTGTTTCCAGCGTTGGCGTGGAACTCAGGTCCAGCCGAGCAGCTCGAACAGCTTCAGGATCAGGTAGGCGCAGCCGCCTGCCGCCGGGATGGTCAGGATCCAGGCCCAGACGATGCGTTCGATCACGCCCAGGCGCAGCGAACGCGGGTTCTTGGCGAAGCCTACGCCCATGATCGCGGTGGAGATGCTGTGGGTGGTCGATACCGGCATGCCGAAGTGCGCCGCCAGGGTCAGCACGGTGGCCGAGCTGGTTTCTGCGGCGAAGCCGTGGATCGGGTGCAGCTTGACCATCTTGTGGCCCAGGGTCTTGATGATCTTCCAGCCACCCGAGGCGGTACCGGCGGCCATCACCACCGCACAGGTCAGCACGATCCACATGGCAATGCCGTCGCCGGCGTGCGCGTCCGGATGCATGAAGGCCAGCCACGACGGCAGGTCGTTCAACGCGCCGGTCGCCTCGGCACCGATCAGGGTCATCGCGATGATGCCCATGGTCTTCTGCGCATCGTTGTGGCCGTGGGCAAAGCCCATGTAGGCCGCCGAAGCGATCTGTGCCTTGCCAAAGAACGCATTGACGATGCGCGGACGTGCCAGCCGGCCGATCGCGCCGCCGATCTTGGCCAGGCCTGCGATCAGCGCCCACAACAGCACCATCACTGCGATGCCGAGCAGGAAGCCGGCGATCGGCGAGGTGATCATCGGCACGAACACCTTCCACAGCAGGCCCTTGTTCTGCGCCCAGCTGCCAAGCCGTTCGGACCAGATCAGCGCGTCCCAGTTGTTGTGGGCCGCAGCCAGGCCGGCGCCGCACAGGCCACCGATCAACGCGTGCGAGGACGAGGACGGCAGGCCCTTCCACCAGGTGATCAGGTTCCAGATGATGCCGCCGAGCAGCGCGCACAGGATCACCTGCGGGGTCACGTCGACCACGTTGGTGTTGAGCAGGCCCGACGCGATGGTCAGTGCAACCGCGGTGCCGGTCAGGGCACCGATGAGGTTCATGAAGGCGGCAAGCATCACCGCCCAACCGGGCGACAGTACTTTGGTTGCCACCACGGTAGCGATGGAGTTGGCGGTATCGTGGAAGCCGTTGATGAACTCGAAGACGAGCGCGGCCAGGATCACCACCAGGACTAGGGTGAGCATCGGTACCGGCCCGTCAGCTGTTCTTCAACACGATCTGGTACGCCACCACACCGGCCTCGCGGCAGCGGTCGATGGCCTTTTCCAAGATCTCGAAGAATTCCTTGAGCAGGAACATCTGCAGGTTGTCCAGGCGCCCGGAGTAGATGTCGCGGTACAGCTCGAGCATCAGACGGTCGGCCTCGTTTTCCAGCGAGCGCAGGCGCTCGTTGAGCGCGGTCATCCGGTCCAGGTTCATGTGGCGCAGGTCGGCGACCATCTCCACCACTACGCCAGCGGCCTGCTCCAGCATCGCCGCGCGCGGCGCGAAGTCGATGTGTTCCAGGTGGGTGGTGGCCAGCGAATAGCGATCGGCGAACTTCTCGATCTGCTTGGGAATCTTGTACAGGGCCGAGCCCAGCGCTTCGATGTCTTCGCGCTCGATCGGGGTCATGAAGCTGTCCACCAGCGCCTGGCTGATCTTGTCCGAGGCCGCGCGTTCGCGCAGACGGGCCAGCTTGAAGGCATCCAGGGCGGGCTGGCGATCGGCGTCGCGCAGCATCGAATGCAGTGCCTTGGCGGCATCGGAAGCCGCGACGGCAGCCTCATCGAGCAGGGTGTAGAACTGTTTGCCGGAACCGAAAATGGTCTGCAGAGAGAACATTGAGAAACCTGTCAGCCGTCGCGGGAAGGACGGCACCAGTGCGAATTATGACGGCTAGATGACCATCACGGGTATCCCTGCCCCTTTCCGGGGGTCGGGACGCCCAAAACTGAACAGGCATTTGCCACCCAGCCACGGCCCTTTGCTAAGATGCCAGCGCGCCTTCGGGCGCACCTTATGGACGACGACCCTTATCCCCCAGCGCCGCGCCGGACCCCGTTCCTGAGCGCCTGCCGCCATCGCAAGCACCCGCCCTCCCTGTCACCAACCGGGGACGATGCCCGTGTTTGAAATGATCCTGATTGTTTTCGCGCTTGTTCTGCTGAACGGCTTCTTTGCCATGTCCGAGATGTCGGTCATGACCTCGCGCAAGAGCCGGCTGAAGCAGCTGGCCGGCACCTCCAAGCGCGCGGCCAAGGCCCTGGAGCTGTCGGAGAAGCCGGAAGCCTTCCTGTCCACCGTCCAGATCGGCATCACCGTGATCGGCGTGCTGACCGGCTTCCTCGGCGGCGAGGCACTGGGTGAAGCCATCGGCGGCTGGATCCAGGGGCTGATGCCGGGCTTCGCCTACGCCGGCGGCATCGGCAAGGCCCTTGCAGTCACCTTCATCACCTTCATCACGCTGATCTTCGGCGAACTGGTGCCCAAGCGCCTGGCCTTGACCCGCTCGGAGGACATCGCCGGCCTGGTGGCGCTGCCGATGAGCTGGCTGGCCAAGCTGGCCTTCCCCTTCGTCTGGCTGCTGTCCAAGACCACCCAGCTGGTGCTGCGCCTGTTCGGCCTGGGCAAGGACGAGGTCGCGTCGGTGACCGAAGAGGAGATCCGCATGCTGGTGGCCGAGAGCCACGAGGCCGGCGTGATCGACAGCCACGAGCGCGACATGATGAACCGCGTGATGCGCCTGGGCGACCGTACCGCCGACAGCCTGATGACCCCGCGCAACCGGATCGCCTGGCTGGATACGCTGGGTGGCCTGGACAAGAACCTGGAGATCATGGCCGAGCACGAGTTCTCGCGGTACCCGGTGTACCGCGACAACGACATGGACGTGGTCGGCGTGCTTGAGCTGAAATCGCTGGCCACGCGGATGGCACGCGGCGACAACGCGCTGTTCCAGACGTTGCGCGAACCGCTGTACGTCTCCGAATCCACCCATGCGATGAAGCTGCTGGAGATCTTCCGCGAAGAACAGCAGTCGATGGCGCTGGTGGTGGACGAGTACGGCGAGATCCAGGGCCTGGTAACCATCAGCGATTTGATGGGCGCGGTGGTCGGCCGCCTGCAGGCAACGGAAAATGCCGACGAGGACGCGCTGGTGGTGACCCGTGAGGACGGCTCGCTGCTGGTGGACGGCTCACTGCCGATCGAGGACCTGCGCGAGCTGATCGGCAGCAACGACCTGCCCGACGCCGAGGATGGCGATTACTACACCCTGGCCGGCATGTGCATCCACTTCTTCGGCCGCATCCCGCACGCGGGCGAGTACTTCGACTGGGCCGGCTGGCGCTTCGAGGTGGTCGATCTGGACGGTGCGCGCGTGGACAAACTACTGCTTCGCACCCTGTCCGATGAGCAGGCCGATGAGCTCACCGCCTGACGCCGGCCCCGGCGCTGCATCGCCGGAGTACCGCAACGAGGGCATCCGGACCCTGCTGGCGATGTTCGCCTTCGGTGACCCGGCCCAGCACATGAAGCTGGGACAGATCCTGCAGGATCTGCAGCAGAGTGCCTTTGGTGTATTCCTGTTCGTCGCCATCCTGCCGGCCTTCATCCCCATCCCGGGGTTGGGCGGCGCAGTCAGCGGTCCTTTGGTGATCCTGATCGGCCTGCAGATGCTGTTCTGCATGCGCCGGCCCTGGCTGCCCGGCTTCATTGCCCGTCGCGGGCCGAAGCGCGGCACCATGCACCGGTTCCTGGATCGCATCGATGGTGCCCTGCGCCGCCTCGACCGCATGCTCAAGCCGCGCATGCCGCAACTGCTGACCCCGGCCCCCGCCCACGCCTTCAGCGGCCTGCTGCTGGTGCTGCTGGGCCTGCTGCTGTCGCTGCCGATTCCGTTCACCAACTATCTGTTCGGCTTCCAGTTGCTGCTGTTCGCGCTGGCCCTGCTTGAACGCGACGGCGCGCTGATGTTGTTCAACTGGGTGGCTGCGCTGGTGGCGATCGCTTTCTTCGGCTTCAGTTCCGGGCAGTTGGTGGGCTACACCGTCGACCTGTTCCAGCGCTGGTTCTGAGCGCCTGCCGCTGCGCTCGCCGGGCATGGCCCGGCGGGTTACTGCAATCAACGCAGATCGATGAATCCGTTGTCGCCCAACCGTGCCGGCTCATCCTGCACCGCCGACAACACGAAACTCAACGCCGAGCCGAGCAGCGTGCCCGGTCCGTCCCAGTACTCGGCGGTCTCTGCACGCACGTGGATCAAGCGCAGGCTCGGGTCATCCGGGCCGCCGGGGAAGAACAGCTTCATCGCCGGCGACCACAGCTCTTCGACCTTCGCGCGGTCATCGATGATCCGTGCCACGCCGGCTACCGACACATACGTATTCTTCGATGGCGAGGCATAGGCCACGTTGACCCGCGGGTCGAGCGCGATCTCGGCCACCTTCGGGCTGTCGGCCGCAGTGGCGAACCACAGGTCGCCATCGAAGGCGACCTGCTGGGTGCCGAGCGGACGGCTGTAGAGGCGCCCATCGACACCACGGGTGGTGAACATCGCCACCTCCACGTCCTTGATCAGTTCAGCCAGCTGGGCAATGTGCTCGGTACGCGATTCGTCCATGGGGGACTCCGGAAGTGGGAGTCCCCATCAGACGCGTCCGCACCGCAAATTGCCGTGACGCAATTGTTCAGCCCGCGTGGCGGGCATGCCAGGCTTGCATTGCCAGTTCGAACGAGCGAAGGCGCGCGCGGTGGTCGTACAGGTTGGCGGTAAGCATCAGTTCGTCGGGCTGATGGCGCTCGACGAACGCCGCAATGCCATCGGCGACCTGCTGCGGATCACCCAGCACGGTGCACGCCAGTGCCCGCTCCACGCCCAGCTTCTCGTGGGGTTCCCAGAACGCTTCGATGTCATCGATCGGCGCCGGAATCTTGCCCGGACGGCCGCGACGCAGGTTGACGAAGCTCTGCTGCTGGCTGGTGAACAACCGCCGCGATTCGGCCTCGCTGTCACTGGCCACCACGTTCAACGCCAGCATCGCGTGCGGCTGCTTGAGCGTGGCCGAAGGGCGGAATTCGCGGCGATACACCGCAAGCGCTTCATCCATGGAATCGGGGGCGAAGTGCGAGGCAAATGCATACGGCAGGCCCATCGAGGCGGCCATGCGTGCCCCGAACAGGCTGGAACCGAGGATCCAGGTCGGCACCCGCAGGCCGCCACCCGGTACGGCCTGCACCGCCTGCCCAGGCTGCACCGGTTCGAAGTAGTGCAGCAGCTCGCGTACGTCCTGCGGGAACTGGTCGGCACTGTCGAAATAGCGGCGCAGGGCGCGGGCGGTCGGCTGGTCGGTACCCGGCGCGCGGCCCAGGCCGAGGTCGATGCGATCCGGGTACAGCGAGGCCAGGGTGCCGAACTGCTCTGCCACCTGCAGCGGCGCGTGATTGGGCAGCATGATGCCGCCGGCGCCGACGCGGATGCGTTGGGTGCCACCGGCCACATGGCCGATCAGCACCGCCGTGGCGGCACTGGCGATGCCAGGCATGTTGTGGTGTTCGGCCAGCCAGTAGCGGCGGTAGCCCAGCGCATCGGCATGCTGGGCGAGCTCAAGCATGTTGGCAAAGGCGGCAGTGGTATCGCTGCCCTCGCAGACCGGGGCCAGGTCGAGAATCGACAACGGGATCATCAGGCGGTTTTCCGTCACAAGATCCCCGTTTGATGGGGTCGCCCTGCCCTCACGGCCAGTGCCGGTGGCGGGACGCTGATTCCTGCCTGGCCGGTTCAGGCCCGCAGGCCAATGTGGAAGCGTCAGAACGCGCTGGGGCGTGGCCCGGGCAACGGCTCGTCCACCAACGGCTTCAGTTCGGCATCCAGCGCCACCCGTTCGTCGAACACGAAACAACGACCTTCGTAGCCCTCACCGCCGACTTCCTCGAAGTAGCCGAGGATGCCCCCATCGAGCTGCAGCACGTTGTCCATGCCGTCGTTGAGCATCCACAGCGCCGCCTTCTCGCAGCGGATGCCACCGGTGCAGAAACTGACCACGGTGCTGTCCTTCAGCGCTTCACGATGGGGCGCCAGCGCCTGGGGCAGATCGGTGAACTTGTGGATGGGCAGTACCAGCGCATCCTTGAAGGTGCCGTACTCGATCTCCTGCAGGTTGCGCGTATCGAGCATCACCACGCGCTTGCCAGCATCATCATGCCCCTGCCGCAGCCAACGCTGCACGGTGGCAGGATCGATGGCCGGCGCGCGCGGGTAGTCCAGCGGTTGGCCATCGTCACGACGGAAGCTGATGATCTCGTCCTTGACCTTGGCCTTCAGCCGCGCGAACGGCTGGTGCTCGCTGAAGCTGGTCTTGACCCGCATATCGGCGAAGCGCGCATCAGCACGCAGTTCCGCGTAGAAGCCATCGATCGCGGACGGCGCACCCGCCAGGAACAGGTTCAGCCCCTCGCCCGCCACCAGGATCGTCCCCTGCAGGCCGGACGCCTCGGCACGCGCCTGCAGCTGGTCGCACAGGGCCTGGGGGGCGTCGATGACGGCGAAATGATAGGCAGCGGTATTGGCGATCATCCCGCCATTTTAGCGCCTCCCGGCCCCGTCGACAGATTCACGGGGCGGAGCCCGTTGCGCAGCAGAGGGGTCGACCCAGCAGATCACGGGAAACTGTCAGAGGCGGGGCGGTGTGGGCAGGCGGGGGCGCAGAGCGCCATGGATGGCGCTCTACGAGGCACGCAAGAGCAGCTTTTGCCGTCCCCCGCCTGCCCACACCGCCCCGCCCACCACGGAACGCCCGCTGTTGCTGTTGCTGTTGCTATTGCCTCTGCGGGTGCCGGGTGCAACCCGGCCGGCCCCCTACCCCCGCAGCAGCATGAACGGCAGCAGCACCAGTGCCGCCGCCACCGCCATGCCCAGCAGCACCAGCACCACGAACACAGGGCGGCGGCGCAACAGGCTGCCAAAGGTCTCGGCAGTGCCGTCGCGCAGGGCCTGTTCGCGCTCGGCACGGACCCGCACGCCACGGGCCGCCTGGTAGTCGGCCATCAGCGCCTTGGCACGCGGCTGGTCGGCATCCTCGCGCAGCCACAGGCCACCATTGGAGATGCCCCACGGACTGGGTTCGGTGCGGTACCAGGCGATGCCGTGCTGGTCCAGCAGCGTGCAGACATCGGCATATTCGTCGTTGCCGACATTGCGCAGATTGAGCAGGAGTTTTGCCATGCCACCATGATACCCGGCGCCGATGCGCTAACCTTGCCGCCCTCGACTCATCGCCCCTGGAGACGCCTGATGCGCCGCCTGCTGCTTCCCCTGCTGCTGTCCCTCGCCGCCGTTGGTTGCTCGTCGGAGCCGTCCGGCCCGCCGCCGGGAGGCACCATTGCCACGTTCGAGCGCATCGACACCCAGCTGGGCAGTGGTGCCGAGGCCGTGCCGGGCAAGAAGGTCAGCGTGCATTACACCGGCTGGATCTACGACGAGCGCGCCGACAACAAGCACGGCAAGACCTTCGACAGTTCGGTCGAGCGCGGCGAGCCGTTCACCTTCACACTGGGCGCAGGCCAGGTCATCCGCGGTTGGGATGAAGGCGTCGCCGGCATGAAGGTCGGCGGCAAGCGCACGCTGATGATTCCGCCGGAATTCGGCTATGGCGACCGCCAGGTCGGCCCGATTCCGGCAGGTTCGTCGCTGGTGTTCGACGTCGAGCTGCTCAATGTCCAACAGTGACGTCCGCCCGTCGCGCCGCATCGCCATCATCGGCGGCGGCCCGGCCGGGTTGTTTGCCGCCGAGCGGCTGCGCGCGGCAGGCCTGGATGTCGATCTGTACGAGGCCAAGGGCTCGCCGGGCCGCAAATTCCTGATCGCCGGCAAGGGTGGGCTCAACCTCACCCATTCCGACCCACGTCCACTGTTCGACAGCCGCTACCGCGAGCAGGCAACCCGCGTCGGCCGCTGGCTGGATGGTTTCGACGCGCAGGCGTTGCGCGACTGGGCCGCTGGCTTCGGCGTGGAGACCTACGTCGGCAGTTCCGGCCGGGTGTTCCCGGTCGACCGCAAGGCGGCACCGTTGCTGCGCGGCTGGGTCCGCCGGCTGAAGGAACAGGGCGTGCGCTTGCACGTCAACCATCGCTGGCTGGGCTGGAGCGACGACGGCGCACTGCGTTTTGCCACCGACAACGGCGAACTGGAGGTGCGCGCCGATGCGACCGTACTGGCACTGGGCGGCGGAAGCTGGCCACAGCTGGGCAGTGACGGTGCATGGGTTCCGACGTTGCAGGCCCGCGCCGTGGACATCGCGCCGCTGCAATCGGCCAACTGTGGATTCGATATTGCGTGGACACCGTTCTTCGCGCAGCGCCATGCGGGCGCACCACTGAAGCCGGTCGTCGCACATTGGCATGGCCTCGACGGTGAGCCGCACACCCTGCAAGGGGAGTGCGTGGCCAGCGAGTACGGGATCGAAGGCAGCCTGATCTACGCCCTGTCGGCCGATCTGCGCGAAACCCTCAACCGCGACGGCCACGCCACGCTGTGGCTGGACCTGGTTCCGGGCCGCGACGAGGCACGGCTGCTGGCCGACCTTTCGCAGCCGCGCAAGGGGCGAAGCTTCGGCGAGCACCTGCGTCGCCAGGCTGGACTGGACGCAGTGAAGACCGCACTGGTGTTCGAAACACTGGGCAAGGATGCCGGCAACGATCTGGCCGCGGTGATCGCCACGTTGAAGCGCCTGCCACTGCGCCTGCTGCGCCCGCGGCCGATGGCCGAGGTGATCAGCACCGCCGGCGGCGTGCGCCTGGACGCGCTGGACGAGGGCCTGATGCTGCGTGCCTTGCCCGGCGTGTTCTGCGCCGGAGAGATGCTGGACTGGGAAGCACCGACCGGCGGCTACCTGTTGACGGCGTGCTATGCCAGCGGGCTGCGTGCGGCAGAGGGCGTGACCGCGTGGTTGGCCACGCGTTGATCAACGCGCGATAGCGCCGGAAATTTCACCCCGGCCGGCGCATCTTCACCGACGCCAATGCCACGCCACTGGGATGCGGATACAGTTCCTCGCGCTCGGCGACGAAGCCCTGCCGCTGGTAGAACGGCACGGCGTTGAGCGAGGCCGACAGCACCACCTCCCGCGTCGGGTCGGCCAGGGCCAGCAACCGCTGCATCAGCGCCTGGCCGATACCCTGCCCGCCCCGATCCGGATCAACGAACAGCGCATCGATCTCGTTGCCCTCGGTATCGAACACACCGAACCCCAGCACATTGCCCCGGTCATCCTCGGCTACGACGCAGCCGCCCTGCCCCAGCAGCCGCGAATACTGCACCGGCGGCGGCGATGCCGACCAGGGTGCAATCACCTCCGGCGGATAGTGGCTGCTGCACAGCTCACGCACGCAGCGCGTTCGCAGGGCCCACAGCGTGCCCACATCATCGTCGGTACCCGTCCTGAACTGCATGCAGCCTCCTTGCATGGATGGTTTTCGTGCAATCGAGCATGGGCTGGGTCCTGCAACGCGGGTCATCGCGACTTGCTGGCCCGCAGCGCTTGGATCTTCGGTGGCGGCTGGAACGAATCGCTGCGTGCGTCCGCCCAGAACGAATGGAACACCGCGTGGTCGGGCACCTTGTGCAGCAGCTCGCCCGGTTCCAGGTAGCGATACAGCGAGGCCAGCGAACGGATCTCGACCGGCGACACCCGACGCAGAATGTGTTCCGGGCCGAGCTCGGCCGGATCGTTCAAGCCCGCCGCGCACAGCAACTCCTTCAGCGCGTGCAGGGTGTGCTCGTGGAAGCTGTACACGCGCGTGGCCTTGTCCGGTGCATCCAGATGCTTCCAGCGTGCCGGATCCTGGGTCGCGATGCCGGTCGGGCACTTGTCGGTATGGCAGCTGAGCGACTGGATGCAGCCCAGCGCGAACATGAAACCGCGCCCGGCATTGCACCAGTCGGCGCCCATCGCAATGGTGCGGGCGATATCGAACGCGCTGGTGATCTTGCCGGCAGCGCCGATACGGATGTGCTCGCGCAGGTCCAGGCCGACCAGGGTGTTGTGCACCAGCAGCAACGCTTCGTGCATCGGCACCCCCACGTGATCGACGAATTCGGCCGGTGCCGCGCCGGTACCGCCTTCGGCGCCATCGACGACGATGAAATCAGGCAGCAGACCGGTCTCGTGCATCGCCTTGGCAATGCCGAACCATTCCCACGGGTGGCCGATGGCCAGCTTGAAACCAACCGGCTTGCCACCGGACAGTTCACGCAGGCGGGCGACGAACTGCAGCAGTTCAACCGGGGTGGAGAAGGCCGAATGGCGCGATGGCGACACGCAGTCCACGCCCATCGGCACGCCACGCGTCACCGAGATCTCGGCGGTCACCTTCGGCGCCGGCAGCACCCCGCCATGGCCAGGCTTGGCACCCTGGGACAGCTTGATCTCGATCATCTTCACCTGATCGTGGTTGGCATTGGCAACGAAGCGTTCCTCGCTGAAGCCGCCCTTCTCGTCACGGCACCCGAAGTAGCCCGAGCCGATCTCCCAGACCAGGTCACCGCCCATCTCACGGTGATACGGCGAAATCGAGCCTTCGCCGGTATCGTGGTAGAACCCCCCCAGGCGTGCGCCTTCGTTCAATGCGCGGATCGCATTGGCCGACAGCGAACCGAAACTCATCGCCGAGATGTTGAACACGCTGGCCGAATAGGGCTTGGCACAGTTCGGACCGATCAGCACGCGGAAATCATGCTTGGCGATGGTGGTCGGCGCCAGCGAATGGTTGATCCATTCGTAGTCCACCGCATATGTGCTGCGCAGGGTACCGAAGGGCACCGTGTCCATCTGGTTCTTGGCGCGCTGGTAGATCAGCGCACGCTGCTGCCGCGAGAACGGCACATCCTCCAGATCGCTCTGCACGAAGTATTGGCGGATCTCCGGGCCGATCGATTCCAGGCCATAACGGAAGTGCGCCATCACCGGATAGTTGCGGCGCAGGGTGCTGCGCTTCTGCAGCAGGTCCCAGGTCCCCAGCGCCACCATCGCAGCTGTAATGCCGACGCCCCAGTACCAGGCCGGCCAGATCGTGGCCAGCCACAGGCAGATCGGAAACATCAGGATGGCGAGCAGGTAGACGATATACCGGTGCATGGCGTTCCTCGGTTGCAACTGCCCCGAGTCTACCGCGCAAGCACCTACAGGCGATCGTCGACCACGCTGCGCGGCCAGGCGGACTTCACGTCATAGACCAGCCCACCGGGCGCCAACAGGCTGCGGATATGGGCATCGTCCATCGCCTTGAAGCTCTCATGCGCCACCGCCAGCACCACCGCGTCGTAGCTGCCGGGCACCGGATCGGCCAGCCAGTTCACGCCCTCGTCCGCCATGGCAGCTGGCCCCACCCACGGATCGCTGACGTCCACCTGCGCGCCGCTGCCGGCCAGCCGCTGGGCCAGTTCCAGCGCGCGGCTGTTGCGCAGGTCCGGGCAGTCCTCCTTGAAGGTCACGCCCAGCACCAGGATGCGCGAGTGCGCTGGCATGCGGCCACGCTCGGCGAGCATCGCCAGCACGCGTTTGGCCACATGTTCGCCCACCCGGTTGTTGACCTGCCGGGCGGTGTGGATGAGGTCGGGGTGGTAGCCCATGCTTTCGGACTTGTGCAGCAGGTAGTACGGGTCCACGCCGATGCAGTGGCCTCCCACCAGCCCCGGCCGGAACGGCAGGAAGTTCCATTTGCTGCCTGCGGCGTCGAGCACATCCTGGGTGTCGATGCCGAGGCGATCGAAGATCAGGGCCAACTCGTTGACCAGCGCGATGTTGACGTCGCGCTGGATGTTCTCCACCACCTTGGCCGCTTCGGCGACCCGCATCGACGGCACCGGGAACGTACCGGCGGTGATGATCCGCTGGTACAGGCCATCGACCACCGCAGCCACGTCCGGCGTTGAACCGGAGGTGATCTTGCGGATGTCGGCCAAGCGCCGCTGGCGGTCACCCGGGCTGACCCGCTCGGGACTGTAGCCGCAGTAGAAATCCTCGTTGAAGCGCAGCCCCGAGCCCTGTTCCAGCAGCGGCACGCAGACTTCTTCGGTGGTACCCGGGTAGACGGTGGATTCGTAGATCACCAGATCACCGGCGCGCAGATGGCTGGCGATCAGTCGCGTCGCCGAGCGCAAAGGCTCCAGATCAGGCTGCTCGTAGGCATCGATCGGCGTGGGCACGGTGACAATGTAGACGTTGCAGGCGTCGAGCTGCGCCGGATCGCTGCTGTAACGCAGCAGCGACGCGCTGGCCAGTTCGTCCGGCTCCATTTCCAGCGTATGGTCCTGCCCACCGGCCAGTTCGGCGATGCGCGCAGCATCGATGTCGTACCCCAGGGTAGGCAGCTGGCGGCCGAACGCCACTGCCAACGGCAGCCCGACATATCCCAGGCCGATGATGGCCGGGGACGGGCTCTGTGCTGCGCCGATCGGCGCACTCATGCGCGGCGTCCAACAGGCGGCGATGGTGTCCACTGGGTCATGCGAGGATCCGGGAGCAGGCAAACGTGCCGACAAGGTTAACCGCGGCAGCGGCGCCAGACCACGCCCGGATCAGGATCCGAGGCTGACGGCAGCCGGCTCGAGTTCGCCGTGCCGCCCCGTCCAGGCCCGCAACAACAGGCAGAAGCCATGCTCCGGAGGCTCCTGCCCCAGGCTGAAACCATGCCACGGGGCCGCCACGATGCTGCCCAGCGTCGCCGCATCCACGTGCCGGTTGGCCATCGTCCAGCGCGGGAACCAGCGGCTCGGGATCGGGCCTGCGGCAAGCTGGATGATGCTGCCGTGGCGACGCGCGTTGCCGATCCGCGCATGCACCGAAGCCAGCCCATCCCGTGGGCCTTCGATGTACTGCAGGAAACGGCTGCCATCGAACATCAGCGCCCCGGTCACCCCGGCCATGCGGTTGAACGCGGTCGCATCGGCCAGCAATGCATCGAGCTCGGGCACCTCCAGTCCCTCCCTGGCCGTGCTGACATAGGCGTACGCATGCAACGGCATGTCCATCACTCCCCTCCTGAGTGCAGAGGAATATGACAGGAAGCACGAGGACTTCAAGCGTTGGTTATTCCGGCGGCGACTCGACCTGATAGCCGCGTTGCATCAGCGCATCCAGATAGCCTTCGCCCAGCAGCAGGCTGACCGGCACCGTCGCGAAGGTGCCTGGATGACGGCTCAGCGCCGCATCCACGCCCTGCAGCCAGCGCGTGCGTACCTGCTGCGGCATATCGCTCCAGCCGCGCCGGCGCACGAAGGCCGAATCCTGCAGCAGTTCGCGGCAGGTCTGGGCCATCGCCGAACCCGACAGCCGGCGCAGTGCCGCGACATCCCCCAGCGCCCAGGCGTTGGCGCGCTCGCGCAGCACCGGCGCCTGGAATTCCACCGTGTCGAGCGTGCGTTCGAAACACGCGCGGTCATCGACTTCGGTGGCCTGCAACTCCTTCAACGTGCCACGGATGTCGTCGACCTTCAGCTTGACCTGCACGTCTTCCGGCTTCAGATCGTGCGCCTTGTACGCGCGCCCGAGTGCTTCCTTGACCTGCTTGCCATCGCGCAGGCCGTTGCGCTTGAGGAAAGCCTGGTACAAGCGGCCGGAGGCCACCAGCGGACGGTCCTTTTCCACGCCACGGTCATTGCCCAGGTAGGTCTGTTTCAGGCCGAGCCAGCGCGCGTGCGTTGCCGGCGGCAGGATCTGGTCAAGCGTGCGCCCCTGCGGATCGCGCGCGGTCTTCAATGCCAGTGGCAGCAGGGTCAGACCCTTGAACACGCCGATCTTCGCATCGAGGGCGAAACCCGGATCGCCCAGCACATGGTCGACGCTGGCAATGGTCCGCTCGACTTCGTCGGAGCGCCATTGCACACCGCTCGGCAACGGCGAGACCGTGCCCAGGATCCACAGCACATTCCCCTGTGGAGCGGTGACCTTCCAGAGGCCGGGGCCGGGTTGTTCGCCGGTCACCTGCACCGTCGCCATGTCCACCACCGCCCCGGTGGGCGCAGGCACCTGCTGCGCGGCGACCGGGCCTATCGCCAGCATCAGCCCCAGCACGGCACTGCATCCGATCCATCGCCTGCCACATGCACGCATATCGCCATTCCCGGGAACGTTGGCGGACTGTACCCAGCGCCGCGCCCGGTTGCGTAAAAGCCGTGTTAGCCGGCGGCAGTGCCGGCGATTCCGTTACAATCGGCGCGCGCTGCAGGCCCGGATGGCGAAACTGGTAGACGCATCGGACTTAAAATCCGCCGGGGGCAACCCCATGCCGGTTCGATTCCGGCTCCGGGCACCACCCAATCAAGCATCGACGCCCCCGCAATGGGCCAACGCACCGCTGGTTCAACAGCAGCCCGTTGAAAGGGATGCGGCCATTCGGCTGACGTTGCTGCGATCAAGACGGCTCCAAGCCGGCATGGCAGAATCGAACGCCCCGCCCCGGCCGCCGAACCGCGCACAAGGAGATCAGCCATGAAGTGGATAGGGATCGCGTCATCGCTGGCGCTGGTCGCGATGCTCGCCCAGGCCACCGCACCGGCATCGGCGCAGAGTCGTTCGGACAGTCATCGCAACCTCGACGGAAGCCTGGATATCCGCAACAGTGACGGATCGTCCAGCCGCATCAAGCGCGACCTGTCCGGCCGGGTGACCGCCGAGCACAGCAACGGCAGCCGTTCGACCACCACCACCGATCTGAGTGGCCGCAAGCGCACCACCCACAGCGATGGCAGCTACTCCAACAGCAGCACTGACCTGAGCGGCAACATCCGCACCCAGTACAGTGACGGCAGCTACTCGATCAGCAAGCGTGACCTGAGCGGCAGGTGGCGCACCGAGTACAGCGACGGCTCCTACTCCACCAGCGTGCGCGATCTGAGCGGCAACTGGAGCACCACCTCCAGTGGTGGCATGGCCGCGCGCCATCCCGAACGCGGCGTCGGCAAGCGCTGAGGCCCGCGCTCAGATCGCCCGCGAGTAACGCGGCTGCTCCTGCGCAGCGCGCAGATAGGGATCGAAGCACATCGCCAGCAGGCGCAGCAACGGCCGCCCGGGCTCGCTGGCACGCACCACGCCATCGCGGTACTCGGCCAGGCCATCCTGCTGCAGGCGCTGCACGGCCTGCAGGTCTTCGGCGAAGTAGGTCTCGAAATCAATGCCGTGGCGCTGGGCCAGTGACATTCCATCCACCTCACCCTGGCACATCAACTGCTGGATCAGCTCGGCGCGCAGCTGGTCGTCGGCACTGAGTGCGACGCCGCGCCAGACCGGCAACTGTCCCTGGTCCACCGCGCTCTCCCACGACGGCAGGTCACGCGGATTCTGGCTGTAGGTGGCACCGATGTGACTGATCGCACTTACGCCAAGGCCGAGCAGATCGGTGTCTGCGTGGGTGGTGTAGCCCATGAAGTTGCGATGCAGCTGGCCGGCGCGCTGGGCACGCGACAGATCTTCTTCCGGCAATGCGAAGTGGTCCATGCCGATGTACTGGTAGCCGGCTGCGGACAGGCGCTCCACCGCCAGGCCCAGCAGCGCCAGCTTGTCTTCCGGCGAAGGCATCCGGCTTTCGTCGATCTGTCGCTGCGCGCGGAACAGGTGAGGCAGATGCGCATAGCCATACACCGCCAGTCGATCCGGACGCAGCGCCAGCACCAGTTCCAGGGTGCGGCCGAAGCCCTGCAGACTCTGCCCTGGCAGGCCGTAGATCAGATCGACGTTGATCGAACGCATGCCGCTGTCGCGGCACGCACGCAGGATATCCAGCGTCTGCCGTACGCCCTGCACCCGGTTGATCGATTCCTGCACCTGCGGGTCGAAATCCTGCACGCCCAGGCTGGCGCGGTTGAAGCCCAGCCGGGCCAGCATCGCCACATCGCTGGTGTCGATGAAACGCGGGTCCAGTTCGATGGAAAAATCACGCTGCGACGAACCGCTGAAATCGAAGCGGCGGCGCAGGCCCTCGACCAGTGCGGTCATCGCATCGGCATCGAGGAAATTCGGCGTACCACCGCCGAGGTGCAGCTGGATCACTTCACGACCATCGGCGAACTGCGGTGCCAGCAGGTCCGCCTCGGCCAGCACGCGTGACACGTAACTGTGGCCACGCCCGCGGTCGCGGGTGATCACCCGGTTGCAGCCACAGTAGAAGCAGGGGCTGGAGCAGAATGGCACGTGGACGTACAACGACAACGCGCGCGCCAACGGGTTGCTGTCGGCGATCGCCTGGCGCAGCGCGGGTGCATCGAAGCCGTCATGGAAGTGCGGCGCGGTGGGATAGGAGGTGTAGCGCGGGCCGGGACGGTCATGCCGTCGCAGCAGATCGGGATCGAAGGTCCAGGCCAGGCCACCGGCAGCGGGAGAGAACGTGTCCATGGCGCCAGCATCGCCCTAAGCCTGCCGGTGCGCCTTGACCCAGATCAATCCTTGGTGGGCACGCCCAGCACCGGCAGCATGACCTGCGGCCAGCGCAGCATCTGGTAGCGGCGCCAGAAGGTGTCGGCGATGCGGGCGGCCACATCGTCGGCCAGCGCCTGCATGGGCGGGTTGTTGCATTCGGCCGTGGTGATGTGGAACAGCACCAGCCAGCGGTCGAACAGATCCTTTTCCAGATCGATGGCCATGTGCTTGGACATCGGCGAGCCCTTGAACCTGCGGGTCCCGCGCAGCATCGCCGACCAGAAATCGACGAGCTGGGCCAGGTGTTCCGGCCAGTCGCGCACATGCCCTTCGAATACCGGCCCCAGACGCTCCTCTTCACGCACGCGCGCATAGAAATCGTGGACCAACCGGGTCACTTCCTCCTCGCTGCACAACTCTGGCGAAGCAATGGGAAGGGCAGTCGTGGGCGTTGCGTTCATCAGGGCACCAAGTGCGGATCGGCAGTGTGCCGCATGCCGCCACCACCGCTGTTGATCCAGATCAATGTCAGCGCACTGCGGCGCACCTAGGCTGGCACGCTTGCAGGAAGCATGCCCTGCGGATGCTGCGCCAACCACGGCGAAGTATACGCGCCGCCCTCTTCTTCAACCCGAACCCGCATGAACACACCGACTTCCAGCCGCCAGCGGCGTATCCAGCATTGGGGTGCAGTCCTGTGGCCCAGCTTCATCGCCGCCGGCCTGGCCTGCGTGGTGTTCTTCGCCTTCGTCGATCCACTGCGGCTGCAGGCGATCAGCTTCCCGGGTACGGCCATCAGCCGTGAGCTGGGCTACACCGCAGGTTTCTTCATGTTCTGGGCGGTCACCGCACTTTCCAGCGCGGTGACCGGCTACCTGCTGCGGCCGATGCCGAACGAAGAGGATGAGGAGCTGCCACTGGGATGAGCATCACCGCATCCTCGCCCCTGCGCGTATGGCGTTGGCGCCGCACCCTGGGCATCGCGTTGCTGGTCCTGTTCCATGCGCTACCGTGGCTGCAGTGGGATGGACGCCAGGCCCTGCTGCTGGACCTCAACGCGCGCCGCTTCGACCTGTTCGCCTGGACCCTGTGGCCGGATGACATCGGTGTGTTGCTGGGGCTGCTGGCGGTGATGGCGGTGGGTCTGGCCCTGCTCACCCACTTGGCTGGTCGCGTGTGGTGTGGACATGCCTGCCCGCAGACGCTGTGGACACGAGCGTTCGACGGAATCGCGCAGGCATTGGCCCGCGTGATGCCGGCGAAGCTGGCGCGGCCGGCCACCCAGCTGGCCTGGTTGCTGCTGTCGCTGTGGACCGGTATCACGTTCGTCGGGCTGTTCAGCCCGATCCGCGAACTGGTCACCGGCGCGTTCGATGGCGCATGGAGTGGCTGGGAGACCTTCTGGGTGCTGTTCTATGCCGGCGCCACGTGGGGCAATGCCGGGTTCCTGCGCGAGCAGGTGTGCCGATCACTTTGTCCGTTCGCGCGCATGCAGCCGTTGCTGACCGACCCGCACACCCCGCGCATGTTGTATGACCCGCGCCGCGGCGAGCCGCGCGGCGCCCGCCCGCCGGCATTGGGCGGCGTGCTCGGCCGCGGTCGCGGCCTGCTCGACCCCACCACCGCGCAGGACTATGTCTTCCGTGCCGCGCATCCGCTGCTGGCCGGACCGATGCCCACCTTCAGCGCGGATCGGCTGGGCGACTGCCTCGATTGCATGGCCTGCGTGCGCGCGTGCCCGATGCAGCTGGACATCCGCCATGGCCCACAGGCCGACTGCCTGGCCTGCGGTGCCTGCCTGGAAGCGTGCACGCAGCAGCAGCATCAGGCCGGTTTCGGCCCAAGCCTGGTGCGCTACTGCAGCCCGCAGGTGATGGCAGGCCAGCCGCGCCGGTGGTGGCGCCCCCGCACCACGGCCCTGGCTTCGTTGCTGCTGGCGCTGCTGGTGTGCGGCGCTTGGCGCCTGCTCTGAATCAGCCCGGGTCGCCCGGGCGCGGCGGTACCAGCTGGGCGCGGCGGACGATGCCCAGTTGTTCGATGATCAGCGCCATTTCATTGGTGACATCGGTTCGCCCGGTCCCCTGCGGAACCAGACGATCAAGCACCTGCTGGTAGGTATCCCAGAACGCCGGGCCGCATCCGTGTTTGTGATAACTGGCTTCCAGTTCGCGGCGTACCCGTTCAGCCAAGCCATGCATGCCGTATTCCATACGACCTCCGTTGGACTTGTTCTGCATCGTTGACGGTCGACCGATTCACTTGCGAGCTACTGAAAGACTCCCGGCCTTCACAGCCGGTTGATGCCAATTAGTCATAGATTTCACGACACGTCAATTACAGGCCGCGACTTTCGCGATTGAAATTATTAATCGTTCATGAAAGGCCGTAGCGACCGGGATCCGAAACGTCCGTGCCGATGTCGACAAAGTCAGCCGGCGAACCCGGGTAGCCATCACAGATCGGACCATCGCTGGGGATACGTCGATCGATTCTGTCTATGTTGCTAAGCATACTTAGCAAATCGATCTTGGCGGCCTGTCTGCGACAACCCTCGACGCATCTCATTCGGTTTCGTCGTGCGAGTCATCATCCATCGGGAACAACGCAGGGTATCGCTGCTGCAGGATGTAGCGCCTCAGCGGCGGGATGGGAAAGCCTCTGGGCCATTGCGAGACAGCGGATCTGCTGATTCCAAACAACCTGGCGAGCTCTGCGTCGGTGGAAAAGCCCAGCCGCGTGCGGACCTGCCGCTTGCTCCAGAATTCGTCCATTTTCGATCCCTTTCATCATCAAACTTATTCTTGCGCCAAGGCCTCTTTCGCTTCCACGCGTTAAGCTGGCTTGCATAGATGAATACTCTTGGACAACGACTCGCGGTCGCCATGAAGGACGCCGGGCATGCACGCCCGGCCGACCTGGCGCGTGCCGCCGAAACGACGACGGCAACGGTCAGCAACTGGCTCAACGACCACGTCAAGGCCAACCACGTGAAAGCCGAACAGCTGTTCCGCATTGCCGATGCGGTGAAGCTGGACCCACGGGAGCTGCTGTTCGGCCCGCTGGGACGGGGAGTCGGCGAGCGCGGCACGGCCTACATGCACATGCCCAGCGAAGCCCATCTGGATGTCTGGCAAGCGGCCTATGAGCTGGTCGCCCACATCCTTGACGAGCGCGGACTTGAGGTGGGCTACCGTCGCGAGGCCACGCTGGGGTTGATGGCCCATGACCTGCTGATGGAGGGCGTCAGCCGCGGCAAGGTCGCACGCGTGGTGATGACTGCCCTGCCCTGACCCATCGCGGGCTGGTAGCATGGCCGTCGATGGGGATGGGGCTCCCCCGATAACCGCCTGAGATGGCTGATGGCTCCTGCTGAGACGAACCCGGCGTTCGTCGATGGCAGGCCGTGCCCGCCATTGCGTCCGCCGTCGAACCTGCGAACACGCACTCGAGGCAAGCAATGCAGACGTTCAACAACTATGTGCTGGTATTCCTGGGCGGCGGTGTCGGCGCCTGCCTGCGCCATGCCTGCAATCTGATCGGCGCCCGCGTGGCCGCCGGCAGCACCTGGCCCTGGTCGACGTTCCTGGTCAACATCAGCGGCGCCGTGCTGATGGGCGTGGTGGTGGAGGCGTTTGCGCTGCGCAATGGCGCGTCGCCGCAACTGCGCCTGCTGCTGGCCACCGGCATTCTTGGTGGCTACACCACGTTCTCCACCTTCTCGCTGGAAACCGGCCTGCTGCTGCAGCGGGGCCAGCATGGCTTGGCCGCACTGTACGCCGGCGGCTCGGTAGCCCTGGGCCTGGCCGGGCTGTTCGCCGGCATGAAGCTGACCCGGCTCGCGCTGGGGTAACAGTCAGCCGGCAGCAGCGCGCGCCTGTCCGCGCCACTGCCGTGGCGATTGCCCGGTGTGCGCCTTGAACGCCCGCGACAACGCGGCCTCGCTGCCATAGCCAACCTCGTCGGCGATCCGTTTCAACGGTCGCCCCTGCCGCAACGCCTGCTGCGCCAGGCCTACCCGCCAGCCCTGCAGATACTGCCCGGGCGTGGTTCCCATGGCCTCGCGGAAACTGGCAGCGAACACGCTGCGCGACATGCCTGCAACGTCGGCCAGATCTTCCAGCGTCCAGGCCTGGGCGGGTGCCTCGTGCATGGCCACCAGCGCCAACCGCAGCCGTGGATGGCCAAGCCCGGCGAACAGGCCGCCGCGCATCTCGCCCCCCTCCATCAACTGCCGCAGCACCTGGATCATCACCACCTCGAACAGGCGGTTGACCATCACCGTGCGACCGCAGCGCTGCTCGAATGCCTCCTCGAACAACAGCTCCAGGGCGGCATGGCCGCCATACAGTTCGGCCAACGGCAGGCAGATGAAATCGGGCAGCGCGGCACTGATGGGGTTGAGCCTGCCGCCCTCGAAATGAAGGTTGGCGCAGGCCATGTCGGCGCCGTGCTGGGGATCGGTGTGGAAACGATGCGGCAGCGGGCGCGGATACAGCAGCAGGCTGGGAACGTCGACTTGCACCGTCTGCGTGCCATGACTGACCTGCAACGGACCGCGCCGCACCAGGTGCAGCTGGCCGGCCTCGCCCTCTCCATCGAGACTGTTGATGCCACACAGCGCGCCGGCCTGGAACACCGAGGCGGTGACCGCGAAGCGTTCGAGCAGGATGGCGAGGCGATCGACCATGGCGGGACCCAAGATCAAATGGAAGGGAGCAGATACAGCAGATCGTATCGAATTCGATTGCATTGCGTCAGGGGCTAGCCACCGTGCAGGGGCAGCGCTATACAGGCGGCACCTTCCGCGCAGACCACACCGGCCAGGGCAAAGACCATGATGCGAACCTTCCACCGGCTGGTCCTGGCACTGGTCCTGCTGCTTCCGCACGTGTCGCAGGCCGCCGCGCCGCCCGCCCCGCCACGCACCTCCAGCGGTGAACTACAGGGCGCGCGCTGGCGCCTGGACGTGCCCGCCGGCTGGAACGGCGAACTGGTGATGCTGGCGCATGGCTATGAACCGGTCGGCGTGCCGCAGCCATCACCGATGCCGGCCAACGACAGCACCGCCAGCCTGCTTGCAGCGGGCTATGCCGTGGCGCAGAGCGCCTATGCCAGCCAGGGCTGGGCGGTGGCAGATGCGATCGTGGACGTGGAACGCCTGCGCGCCCACGCCGTGTCCGAATTGAAGGACGTGCGTCGCACCTTGATTCTCGGCTTTTCGATGGGCGGTGCGGTGGCCATCGCCACCCTCGAACGCCTGCCTCGGCACTACGCCGGTGGCGTGTCGCTTTGCGGGGCCAACCTGCCTGGCGAACAACTGGCCAATGACCTGCTGACCACCCTGGTGGCGTTCGACTATTTCGTCCCCGAGCCCAAGGGACTGCCTCGGCAGGGCTTGGCATCGGCGGAAGCTGCGGCACTGCCGCAGATGGAGCTCTATCAAGGCATCGCCGCCGCGCTTCAGACCCGGCCGGCCGTGGCTGCGCAACTGGCTGCACGGCTGCAGGTAAGCGTGGAGGCATTGCCGGGCACGATCAGCCTGCACGCGATGATCCTGCACGAACTGGCCACGCGCGCTGGCGGCATGCCGGTCGGCAACGTTACGACCGTCTACCGCGGATTCGGTGACGACAAGGCGTTCAACGCGGGCGTGCAGCGGCTGGCACCTGCTGCGCCGGCACAGCGATACGTGCGCGAAAAGCTGGCGTTGACCGGCGCGCTCAAGCGACCGCTGGTGATCCAGTTCAACAACAACGACCCGAGCATCGTGCCGCGCATGCAGGCGGTGTATCCGCAGCTGGCCGAGCACGCTGGCGCCACGCCATTGCCGCGCGTACTGCCTGCAGTGGGTGAAGGCCACTGCGGCTTTGCGGATTCACAGGTGGTCGAGGCGTTGAAGGCAGCCGCGGCTCCCTTCTGAGCAGCCGACCGCATCAGTGGCCGAGCGTACCCATGGTAAAGGTATAGCCGGAGCGCATGAGGAAGTCGCGCATGCGCAGTTCGGCGCGGCGCGGAGACGGAAGATCCGGCGGGCCATACAGGGCATAGACCACGCCAGCGCCCTCGATACTCTCCCGGCGCACATCACAATGACGGCTCTCCGAGGCGACGACCCAGCCATCCTTCAGTTGATCGGGGCCGATGGACTGCCCGTTCTTCAGCCGGAAAGTAAGCCAGCGCACATCTGCGGTTGACCTGCTCATTGCCGACCAGCCGCATCGTGCATGCGGCCCCTCATGTCCTTGCCTGCCATTGCTGCTCCCGAAGACCAGGACTCCGACCATACCCCGTCGCAATGTCGTGGCCGGCTGAGACTGCCGGCGGCGCGCGGCGGGCTTCAGGCGCGTACGTCGAACAGCCTGCGAAATGCCTCCTGCCCGGCAGGTGTGACCTGCAGGTCGCGCCGCCCCGCGAGGCGACGCAGCCAGTGGTTCTGCAGGAAACTCTCCAGCAGTGCTTCACCCACCATGCCTGCAATGTGCGGGCGCCGCTCGGTGCAGTCCAGGCAGCCGCGGCAGTATCGCGCGGGCGTCACCTGTGGCGATCGCGCGATCAACGCTTCCAGCGGATGACCCACCGCGCGCAGGACGTCAGCGCCATGAGCCGTCATCTGCCAGTGGTCTGCCGCCGCGGTAATCGCTCCGGTGCTCAGCAGGTGGTCGCAGATGGCGACGGCGTATTCACCCGCCAGGTGCCGGTAGCAGGTGCGCGCCCTACGGAAGCCGGCATCGACCCGTACGTTTCGTGGAGAAAGCGGTGGCCGTTGATCGCTGAAACGCAGGATGCCTTCCAGCATGTCGGCGACCTCGGTCGAGGCAATCCGGTGATAGCGGTGGCGTCCCTGCACCTCCACGGCCAGGATGCCGCCGTCGAGCAACCGCCGTAGATGACTGCTTGCCGTCTGCGGCGAGATGCCAGCCACGCCGGCCAGCTCGGACGCCGTGTGCGCCCGGCCATCCATCAACGTCAACAGCATGGCCGCGCGTGCATGGTCACCGACCAGCGTGCCGACATGGATGAAGGAGCGGGACGTCTGGACCATGGCCGCATTGTGGCATGCCGCTTTCCGCGCATCCTTCGACCCGGATCGAAGCATGCGCGCCCCTGCCCAGTGCACAGTCATCGCCCGCACCCCACGAGCTCAGGCATGCCACCGGAAGATTTCCAACGCCGCTGCATCACCCCCTCCGCGCTCTACCCGGGAACACCGGTGGTGCTGATGACCACGTTGAATGAAGACGGCAGTGCGAACATCAGCCCGCTTTCGTCATTCTGGGCGCTGGGCGACCGCGTGGTGCTCGGTATCGGCGAACAGGGCCAAGGCTGCAGCAACCTTCTGACACGCGGCGAATGCGTACTGAACTTCGCAGATGCCACGCAGGCGGCGCAGGTTGAAGCCATCGCCCGCGCCACCGCCCGCACCCCGGTGCCGGAATCGAAGCGTGCCATGGGGTACGTGCATGTGCCTGACAAGTTCGCACTGGGCGGCTTCAGCCGCGTCGATTCGGTGCAGGTGGCACCGCCGGCGATTGCCGAATGCCCGCTGCAGGTGGAGGTCACGCTGCTTGCCTCGCACCGGCCCAGCGGAACCCAGGATCAGGGCTTCATGATCGTCGAAGGACGGATCTGCCGGGTGCATGCGCACGAGGCGATCACCGTTGCCGGTACCCAGCACATCGACGTGCAGCGCTGGGCACCATTGATCTATCTGTTCCGTCACTATGTGGGCACCACCACGCCGGTGGCGCGCAATTTCCGCGCTGACGATCCTTTGCCGCTGACTGCATGACAGCTGCGATCAGGAAGAAGACGCGGGCGCGTTGGAGTACTTCTCGCGAACCTCCTTTTCGCGGTCGCGACGCGCAGTCGAGCAGCGCTCGCGGGCTGTCGTCATCTGGCTGTCGGCCGAGGTCCGTTCAGAACTCAACGACTGCTGCAGACTGGAAATCTGCGCACGGATGCCGGATTCGCTGGTGGCGCCGGCGAGATTGCTGCTCGCTGCAGCCAGCTGCCGGTTCAGATCGGCCACCTGCTGATTGACCGCTTGGCTGCGCGATTCCAGCGGGCCGTAGATACGCGACTGCTCGCTCTGCAGGCAGTTGCGCTCGACAATGCCGGCGTCATTCAATTCGGCAGTGCGATAGACTGCGGTGCGGTTGGCAAGCTCGCCAGCCGATTCCGCTGCGGCGCGGTTGGAGCGCAGCTTCATCGGTTCTGCGCCGGCACCGCACGGATGCTGTGAATAGGTGGTTTCACCGGACGCACCCTTGCACTTGTAGACCTGTGCCGATGCCAGCGGCGCGACCAGCAGCAATGCCAGGACGATGCCAGATTTCATGTTCATGCCAGACCTCCTGTCCCGGGCCCTGCGGCCCCGTTTGGCCATACGCTACGACTGATCGTACCTGCGGGCAAATGCCACCGCGCCAGGCCAATCAGCGCCGGGATCGACTCAGCTCCAGCGCGGCGAAGGTGTACCAGCCGAACGCCGGCAGCAGCGCGATGCGCTGGGTGAGGCCGCGATAGGGCTCCGGGTCGAATCCGGAAAGCATCAGCCACAGATAGGCTATCCCCAGCAGCGAGATGGCACGCGCAATCCAGGCCATCCGCGTCGACGCAGCAGGGCCCAGCTCGGCCAGGAACAGCAGCGGGGTCAGGATCGAGAAGATGCCGATGCCATAGAGGCCATGCAGCGGGCTGCCCGTGGTGAAGACGCCATTGCTGACCATGGACACCCCGAACAGGATGGAGGTGAGCACAGTGAGCGCGAAACGGCGACCTTGCGCGAGCAATGCAAGGCTGAAGACGATGATGGCCGAGCCACTGACCACCGCGCCGACCTGCACCGCCTTGGCTGGCAGCCCCTGCATCAGGCCCAGCTCGCTGAGATGCTGGGAGAGCGGGTGGTAGCCGGGCACGGTGAATGCAAAAGCGATCAGCGCCAGCATGGCGCCGAGGGGAACGTACACCGCCTGCTGGATGGCCAGGTTCCGCACTGCAGTCACCACCGCTGAAGAGAAGTGCGGCGACGTTAGCAGCCGGTCCCGCCGGGTCGCATGTGCAGTTTGGTACCCCTGCTGGCGCCAGGGGTCCGCACAAAGAAAAAAGCCCTGACCGGAGTCAGGGCTTTTTAATTGGAGGCCTCAAGCGGAATCGAACCGCTGTAAACGGATTTGCAATCCGGTGCATAGCCACTCTGCCATGAGGCCAACGTACTGCGATCAGGAACGACGCCCCTGACATGACAAAACCCCGCGATGGGGCCTGTCGGAACATGGAGCGGGAAACGAGACTCGAACTCGCGACCTCAACCTTGGCAAGGTTGCGCTCTACCAACTGAGCTATTCCCGCATAAGCCGTCATGGTACCGGAAGCCCGGGACACACACCAGCCATTTCACAACAGTTTTCACTTTTCTGACTGCGCGAAGAGCCTTGTGGCTCAACGTGCCCCGCCTTGCCGTGGCAGGAGAAAAACAAGGCCCCAACCGGGGCCCTGTGCAATCTGGAGCGGGAAACGAGACTCGAACTCGCGACCTCAACCTTGGCAAGGTTGCGCTCTACCAACTGAGCTATTCCCGCATATTCTCCGACCTGCGTCGAAGGAGCGCTATTGTGTCCAAATTCCTTCACGCCGTCAACAGTCCGCAGCACCGATGAACCCGCCCACGAGACCCCGTTTCGCCCGCCTGTGCTGGAGCCTTGTCGCCCTGGCCTGGCTTGCGGTGATTGCTGCACTGATCAATGCGGGCTTCACCCCGGACTATTGGATGCTGCGCCACTTCGAAGGCGCAACCCTGCCCTACCCCACCGGCGCGGTCATCCAGTTCGCTGTACTGGCCGGAGCGGAACTGTTGGTCACCGTGCTGATCGTGCGTCCCTGGAAACCAGGGCGCGTGTGGTTGCGGCTGCTGATCGCCCTGGTGCTGCTGCTGGCCTGGTCGTTCCCCTGGCTGGCCGCTGCCCTGCACCAGGCGCCGGTCCAGGGCATGCATCTGCTGTGCCTGCTGCTGATCGACCTGGCTGTGCTGCTGGCGCTGTGCGTGGTGTCGCTGGCCAGTGCGTGGCGGGCGTTGACCGGGAAACAGACCCGACGCGCACGCGCCTAGCGAAGCACGCCCCTACCTGTGGAACTCCACCCGCACATGCTGGCCGACGCGCGCCTTGGCGGCGCTCTCGAATTCCAGCACGCACTCCACCACCTTGGCCACGCCGCGCCCTGCGTCTTCGGGCAATCGTGCCTGCGCGAACACCGGGCTGATGCGGACCACGCGCGCCACCGGCAGTGGCTTGCCCTCTGCGCCATCGCTATCGATCACCACCGTCGCACGCATGCCAACCTGCACGGCATCGGCGTAGGCCGCACTCAGCTCGGCACGCACCTGCAACGGTCGCGCCGGCAACAGTGACATCGCCGGCTTGCCGGCCTGCACGAACGCACCCACGCCCGGCACCTGGCCGACCACGATGCCGGCGTCCGGTGCGGTCAGCGACATCTGTCGCAGCTTGAGCCTGGCGTACTCCAGCTTGTGCTGGGCCATGTCGACCTGCGCTCCGGCCACATCCACATCGGCGCGGACGCCGGCCAGCTGCTGCCTGGCTGCGTCGGCCTGCTGGCTGGACGACACGCCTTCACTGGCGCCGGTGGCGAGGCGGGTGGCGTTGCGCTCCAGTTCGCGCAGTTGCGCCTGGCTGCCCTTCAGCCGATCGGTAGCCAGCGCGAGATCGGCGTTGGCCATGCCAACTTCCTGTTCAAGCAGTGCGCCATCCAGGGTGAGCAGGACATCGCCCTTGCGCACCACCGCTCCTTCCTTCACCGGCGCGGTGCTGACCGAACCATCCATCGCTGGTACCAGTGCAATCAGCCCGCCTTCCACATCGATGATGCCGCGCGCGACGGCGACGTTGTCCGCGCTGGCGGCCGTGGCAGCGGTCGGCTGCGCGGGTACGGGTGCATCCTTGCTGCAGGCACCCAGCAGCAATGCCGCGCCCAAGGAGAAGCTGAGGGAGAACAACGGCGGCATTCTGGTCATGGGCTGGGCTCTACGGTTTCGTTCTGGCGGCGGTCATCGCGGACCGTGCCGTCTTCCATGGCGATCACCCGATCCGCATGGCGGATCAGGCGTGGATCATGGCTTACACACAACACCGTGGCCTGATGCGCGCGTGCATAGCGGTGCAGGATGTCGATCACGCGCTGGCCGTTCTCGGCGTCCAGTGCGCTGGTGGGCTCATCGGCGAAGATCAGCGTGGGTGACTTGGCGAACGCACGGGCGACGGCTACGCGCTGCTTCTCGCCGCCGGACAGCTGTGCCGGGCGCATGTGGCTGCGGTGCGAGAGGCCGACTTCGTCCAGCGCCTGCCGCGCCAACGGCTCACTGTCGCGGTTGCGCATGCCGCGATAGCCCAATGGCAGCTGCACCTGCTCCAGCGCCGTCAGCGCCGGGAACAGGTTGAAGCCCTGGAACACGAAACCGACGTGGTGCAGACGGAAACGCTCCACCTCGCTGCGGGTCATGTGGCTGACGTCCTGGCCAAGCGCATGCACGCGACCGCCATCAGGCGTTGAGAGCCCGGACATCAGCGACAGCAGCGTGCTCTTGCCGCACCCGGAGGGGCCCGATACCAAGGTCAATTCGCCGGGATAGATGTCCAGCGACAGGCCACGCAGCACGGGCACATGCACATCGCCGGACACGAAGCCCTTTTCGAGTGCGTCGGCACGCAGGGTCGGGATCGCGATGGGAGCATTCGTCATCGGTGGCCCCTCAACGCAACAGCAGCGATGGATCGGAACGGACGACGCTGCGCACCGCCATGATGCTCGACAGCATGGCCATCACCGCGACCAGCGCCACGCAGCCAAGAACCACCATCGGCGTGAGCTGTACCGGTACGCGCTGGGTCTGCGCGGCCATCAGCACCACCGCGCTGAAAGCTGCGGCCAGCAGCATGCCGACACCACCGATCAGCACGGCCTGTTCGAACACCACACGGGCCAGCGCGTAGCGGCCTGCGCCGAGCGCATTGAGGGTGGCGTACTCGCGTACCGACCCGGCCACCACCGCGGCAAACGACTGGTTGGTGATCACCGCGCCGACGAAGCAGACGATGACCGCCATGAACAGCACTGCGATGCCGGCGCCGGTATCGAACAGCCAGTACTGCTGCGAACGACTGGCGAACTCCGGCGCTGTCCAGAACTCGACGGGTGTGGCGCGGCCCGTCGATGCACCGAGTCGATCGCGCACGCGCGCGGCCAGCTCCGGTGAGCGCGTGCCCGCCACGAAATAGGTGCTGCCTTCATGCGGATCGGTTCCGGCGATGGCACGCGCGGTATCCAACGACGCCAGCACGTTGACGCCGCCAAGGCCACGCAGGCCGGGTTGCGCTGCAACCACACGCACGGCCTTGCCATTGATCCACGCGCGGTTGCGGTGCAGATCGACGCCCAGCGTATCCAGGTCCGCGCTGTCGACGATCACCGCACCGGGTTCGCGCAACCGGGCACGCAGATCGGGCGACAGGATGCGCGAGAACATCATCGCGTCGCCTGCCGTGGAGATGCCGGACAGATACACCGACACGTTGCCGGCACCCTGTGCGCTGGAGCGCCACTCGCCATCGACCCACTCGTAGGGTTCGACGCGGGTGACATCCGGGTCCATCCGCAGGCGATTCTCTACATCCGCACTGATCGCATGACCGTAGTTCACGCTCTGCGTGCCGGCAAAGCCCGCCCAGACATCGGCGCTGGACGCCTTCACGTAGATCGCAGCGGTGCCGAAGATGCCCAGCACCAGCGCCGCCTGCACGATCAGCAGCACGCCGGCGAAACACATGGCCAGCACCACCGGCAGGAAACGGCGCCACTCGTAAACCAGGGTCTTGCGGGCAAGCGCGATCATTGCGCGTCGCCTTCAGGCTCGGCTGGCAAGGGAGCACCGCCCACTGCGCGATAGAGCGATGCGAATGCAAGTACGCGAGCACCCTGCGCGCCGATCAGGTCGGCCTGCGCGGACAGCGCGGCACGCTGGGTTTCCAACCCGTCGAACTCACTGGAAAGACCAAGCTGCACCTGCCGGGCCTGTCGTACGACCTGCTGCCGGGCTGCTTCGTCGGCCACCTGCAGCGACTGGATGCTGCTGTCCTGGCGGGCCAGGCTGCCCAGTGCACCCTCCACTTCCGCCACGCCCCGCAGCACTGCCTTGCGATACCCCAGCAAGGCTGCATCCAGCTGCTTGTCGTCGGATTGATAGCGCGCGCGACGTTGGCCCCAATCCCACAGAGGGATATCGATGTAGGGACCGATCGATGGGCTGGAATCGGAATTGGAGCGAGCATTCTGGGTCAGGTTGTAGGCGTACAGGATGGAACCGCCCAGGCTCAGTTTCGGGAACATCGACGCGCGTGCACTGCCCTTTTCGGCGGCAGCCTGCAGCACATCGGCCTCGGCCAGCAGGATCTGCGGACGATGGCGCAGCAGATCGGCGGGTACCTGCTGCAGGGTGAAGGCGCTCAACTGCGGTGGCGTGCGGTAGGCATTCCAGGCCGGATCCGGACCATCGCGACCCAGCAGCAGTGCCAACGCGCGCGAGGCGTTGCCCGCGTTTTCATTCGCCTGCGCAATGGCCGCGCGCGTGGCCGCCCGCCGCGCGCGCAGACGATCCAGTTCACCGGGCTCGTCCAGATGCAGGCGCTGCCGTACCAGGCCCAGTTGCTCGCCACGTGCGTCAACGGCCTGCTGCCTGCCCAGCAGATCCACCTGCGCCTGCGCGACGGAAAGATCCAGGTAGCTGCGCACCACATCAGCGATGACCGCCACCTGCGCCGCATCGCGCAGTGCTTCGGCATTTCCGTTGGCCGCTTGCGCGCTTAGACGGGCACTCTCCGCTGCGCCAAACAGGCCAAGATCCCAGATCGCTTCAACGCCGGCGTGGAAGTACGTGTCGACTGCGGCGGCGTCCTGCACCTGCTTGGCACTGGCGGAGATTTCCGGACGGAAGCGCGCATCGGAGGTGCCCGACACCAGGCGTACCGCCTGCAACCGCAGGGTGGCCTGGCGCAGGTCCAGATTGCCGGCGACGGCCTCGTCCACCAGCGCGTTCAAGCGCGCATCGGCCAGCACCTTCCACCACTGCCGCGCGTCGACCGCTACGCCCTGCCCTGCGGCGGTCTGACTCCAGACTGCTGGCACGCGATCAGGCAGATCGGGAACCGGCACCGACATGCAGCCCACCAGCATCATGCTGGTCAGCAGCGCCCCGGTACCCAGGACGATGCGCGGGACGACGCCATACCGGCGCGCGAACGCTGCCGGGAAAGTGATGCGACTGGCCACCCGCCCGCCTTCGTGGAGAGAGAAGCCGAGGAGGCTACGCCGCGATTGTGGAGTGGACATGGAGAATCGGTCGGAGGTGCGTTACAGCGCGTGTGCGGTGCATGCATTGCGAACCCTCGGCCTTTCCACAGCCTTTCATCGGCGCCGCCAAGCTGAACGCTGGACTGTCCGCGGGCGCTGCGGCACATTGTCCTGAACGCTTCCACTGGCAGGCAATACGCTTGAAATCCGCCCTTCGCCGCACGCTCGGCATCTTCGCGACCGTGCTCATCGTGGGCACGACGGCGATCTGCCTGACCACTCCGTTGGCGTCGAACGCGGCCATGCTGCTGATGGACCGCAGCAACTTCATTCCCGCGCAGTCGTCGATCTTTTCCTTCGAGCCCTACGTGATCAACGAGGGCTCGTCGAACTACTGGTTGTACGGCCAGGACCGGAACTACTACTACCACTTCACCTATCAGGCCGACGCCCCGTATCTGTACATCACGCGGAAGAACGCCTGCGCCGGCTTCGATCGTGCGGACGTGCGAACCTGGTGCGGTGCGGGCCGAGGCAGCCCGCGCTAGCGCGATCGCAATCCCTTTCCGGTGCGCAAACGAAAAACGCCCCCTTGCGGGAGCGTTTTTCTGAATCTGGAGCGGGAAACGAGACTCGAACTCGCGACCTCAACCTTGGCAAGGTTGCGCTCTACCAACTGAGCTATTCCCGCAGATTCCGTTCGACCTGCGTCGAAGGAGCGCTATTGTGTCGGGATTGCTGCACGGCGTCAACAGGATTCTGCTGCCCTCTCATGAAGCAGCGTTCAGCTTCAGGATCACATCCGCACGCCCCGCCGATGGAAGTAGATCTGCTCGGCCAGCCGGCGCATCGGGCCGGTACGCAGCAGCGCATTGACCGGCCAGTCCTGCTGCAGGTGGTCCATTGCCCAGCGCAGCATGCGCTTGCGGTGAAAGGTGGGGGCCGCCTGACGCGCCACCTGCTCTGCGGCCGGCCCCTTGCCGCGCCGGTGCAACCCGATCGCATCACCGACCGCCCAGCCATGCCGCCATGACGAGTGGATGCCGCCGGCCGACAGCGGCGAAACAACACCTGCCGCATCACCGGTCAGGATCACGCCCGGCGCGGTGATCGGGCCATCTGGCAACCCGCAGGGCACCAGCCCCGCGCGGGTGTCGGCAACCTGGGCCGAGTGCGGAAGTCCCACAACGTCGCGCACGTGTTCAAGGAATCCCTCGATATCCGGCGCGCGTGCATGTGCGGGATCATGCCGCAGCGCCAATCCCACCTGCACGCCGGTGGGGTTCTGCGCGGCCCAGCCGATGTAGCCGGGTGCGAACCGGCGGCTGACAAAGCAGTGCAAGGCATCGCCTTCCGGCAGCTGCACGCCGGCAAACTCGCGCTCGACGCCATACAGATTGTCGCGCACCTGGCCCAGGCCGGTACGCTGGGCAACACGTGATCGTGCGCCATCAGCGCCGACCAGACAGGCCGTGCGCCCCACCCCTTCAACCTGCCACGCGTCGCCGTCGCCGTCGCGGCAGGCGTCGGTGAACGACTGCTGCAGCCGCAGGTCCACGCCACTGGCACGCAGTTCGCTGGCCAGCCAGCGCATCAGGTTCGGCGTATCGGTGGTGAGGAAGTAGTAACCCGGTGCGGTCAGCAGCACGTTGTGCAGGTTCGGCGCATACAGGCGCACGCGTGCGACGCGTTGCACGAGATGATCGGGCATGCGCCCCAGCCAGGTCTGTTCCATCGCCTCCTTCACCACGATACCGGTGGTGTGCAGGCGTTCGCCAGGGTCGGCCTTGCGCTCGAGCACGCAGACGCGCAGGCCGTACTGAGCGGCGGCAAGTGCGCATGCGGCGCCACCAAAGCTGGCGCCGACGATGACCACGTCGTAGTCGTTGGCAGGGGGAGTGTGAGGCATCGCGGCATCACCTTGCTGGATCCGGGAGTACAGCGTGGGATCGGCGCATGGTGAGGCGATGGAGTGGCGGTGAAGTGGGGATGAAGCCGCTCCGGCCAAACGAAAAACGCCCCCTTTCGGGAGCGCGTTTCTTGAATCTGGAGCGGGAAACGAGACTCGAACTCGCGACCTCAACCTTGGCAAGGTTGCGCTCTACCAACTGAGCTATTCCCGCTTGGGAGGCGAAATTCTACCTGTTCTGCGCAACGCGTCAAGGCCTTTTTTTTCAGGCAGATCGAGAGGTCATGGAATGCGTCATCCACGCATGGCGTGGATCTACCGCAGGCCACATTCCAGGCGATCCACGCCATGCGTGGATGAGGCATCCTGCGTAGAACGCATACCCAGTAGATCCACGCCATGCGTGGATGAAGACGTCCCCGGTGTCAGAGCCCTTTCCTTCGGAAAGGGATCCGACCCCGGTGCTCAGTTGCCCAGCTTCTTCTGCCGCGAACGCTCGCGCGCGGCGCGCTCGTCGTCACGCAGGCTGGGCCAGGCGGCGTGCAGGTACTGCAGGCCCGACCACAGGGTCAGCACCGCGGCAATGGCCAGGGTCCAGTCACCGATATGGAATACCGGCGGGCCCATCCAGATGTCGTCGACCGGCACGTTCGGCGCCACCGAATACAGCAGGCACAGCAGCGCGACCATCTGCGCGGTGGTCTTGACCTTGCCGATCATCGCCACCCGCACCTTGGCACGCTGGCCCAGCTCGGCCATCCACTCGCGCAGCGCCGACACCGCGATCTCGCGGCCGACGATCACCGCCGCCCAGAACGCCATCCACGGGGTCGGATGCCCCTGCACGATCAGGAACAGGGCCACCGCCACCATCAGCTTGTCCGCCACCGGGTCGAGGAAGGCGCCGAACGCCGACTCCAGGCCGTAACGGCGCGCGATCCAGCCATCGAGCCAGTCGGTGATCGCGGCCAGGCCGAAGATCGCCGCCGATGCGAAGTTGGTCCAGGTGTAGGGCAGGTAGAACACCAGCACCAGCACCGGGATCATCACGATCCGCAACAGGGTCAGCCAGGTGGGCAGGGTCAACGTCATGCGGCTTTATTCTCTCTCTACTCGGCCGGATCCGGCGCGGCCAACCCGTGCAGGTTAGCGTAGATGCGCGCTGCGAGGGCGTCATTGATGCCTTCCACCTTGGCAATTTCCGCTTCTCCGGCCGCTTTCAGGCCGACCAGACCGCCAAAATGCTTCAGCAGGCTGGCGCGCCGTCGCGGCCCGATGCCGGGGATGTCTTCCAGTTTGCTGGTCATCCGGGCCTTCTGCCGGCGCCCGCGATGGCCGGTGATGGCGAAGCGGTGCGCTTCATCGCGCACCTGCTGGATGAACTGCAGGGCGGGATCGGCCGCACCCGGGCGCAGTTCGCGGCCATCGGGCATCACCAGCGCTTCGTGGCCGGCACGGCGTTCCACGCCTTTGGCCACGCCCACCAGCAGCACGTCTTCCACGCCCAGATCGGCCAGCGCCGCCTGGGCCTGTGCCAGCTGGCCGGCGCCACCGTCGATCAGCAGCACATCCGGCAGCACGCCCTGCTCCTCCACCGCGCGGCGGAAGCGGCGATCGATCGCCTGGCGCATCGCGGCGTAGTCATCGCCCGGTTCAATGCCACTGATGTTGAAGCGGCGGTACTGCGCACGCACCGGGCCGGCAGCATCGAACACCACACAGGAGGCCACGGTGGCTTCGCCCATGGTGTGGCTGATGTCGAAGCACTCCACCCGCTTTACCGGTTCGGCCAGCCCCAGCATCACCCGCAGCGCTTCGCTGCGCGCGTGCTGCGCGGTGCGGCTGTTGATCTCGGTGGCCAGGGTCAACTGCGCGTTGCGGCTGGCCAGTTCCAGGTAGCCGGCGCGCTCGCCGCGGACGTTCCATTTCAACTGCACCTTGCGCTCGGCCGAGGCCGACAGTGCAGAACCAATCAGATCGGCATCGGGAATTTCGCGGTCAAGCAGGATCTCGCGCGGCGGCTCGAATTCGATGTAGTACTGCGAGACAAAGGCCGCCAGCACTTCATCCGGGCTTTCCTCGCCATTGGTGCGGGGAAAGAACGGGCGGGTGCCCAGGTTGCGGCCATCACGGAAGGCCAGCAGCATCACGCAGGCCTGCGAGCCCTGCATGGCCACCGCCAGTACGTCGAGGTCGGCCGCGCGGCCGTCCACGTACTGGCGGGTCTGCATGCTGCGCAATGAAGTAATCAGATCGCGCAGTCGCGCGGCCTGCTCGAATTCCAGCGCTTCGCTGGCCACCTGCATCTGCTCGCCGAGCTCCCGGGTCAGCTCATCGCTCTTGCCTTCCAGGAACATCGCCGCGCGGCGCACCGACTCGGCGTAGTCCGCTGCTGGCACCAGTTCCACGCACGGCGCGCTGCAGCGTCCGATCTGATACTGCAGACAGGGCCGCGAGCGGTTGCGGAACACGCTGTCTTCGCAGCTGCGCAGCTTGAACAGCTTGTGCATCAGGTTCAGCGTCTCGCGCACCGCGGTGACGCCGGGATACGGCCCGAAATAGCGCCCGGGAATGGCACGTGGACCACGATGCAGGGCGATGCGCGGCCAGTCTTCGCGGGTCAGCAGCACATGCGGATAGGTCTTGTCGTCGCGCAGGGACACGTTGTAGCGCGGCGACAGCGACTTGATCAGCTGGTTTTCCAGCAGCAGCGCCTCGGCTTCCGAGCGCGTTACGGTCACGTCCATGCGCACGATCTGCGAGAGCATCGACATGATGCGCGCGTTCTTCGGACTGCCGTTGAAATAGCTGCCCACGCGGTTGCGCAGCGCGCGGGCCTTGCCGACGTACAACAGCGTGTCGTCGGCCGCGTACATGCGGTACACGCCCGGGGCGGTACTCAGCTGGGCCGCGAATGCCTTGCCATCGAAGGTCGGGACAGGAACAACGGTCATTCGCTGATCGGCACTTCGCTGAGCACGCCGCTGTCAGGGTCCAGGCGCAGTACGGTGTGGGAATCGGTTTCGGCGATCCACACCGCGCCGGCACCGACGGCCAGGCCGGCCGGGCCATGCAGGCGCCGCGGCAAGGGCTGGGTGGTCAGTTCGCCGCCGCCCAGGCGCAACGTGCGCAGGCGGCCATTGCCGGTATCGGCGATCCACAACAACGGGGCATCCGGGCTCAATGCGATCGCCTGCGGGAACTGCAGGCTGGCCTGCGCACGCGGGCCATCGTCCTCGCCGAAACGCCAGGTGCCCTGCCCGACCAGGGTCTGCACCAGGTCACCGCGCAGCTGCAATGAACGGATCGAAGAGCCCAGCGCATCGGCCACGTACAGCACCTGCTGGACCACGGCCACGGCGGTGGGCTGGGCGAACGCGGCCAGATGGCCACTGCCGTCGCGCTCGTCGATGGCGCCGCTGCCGGCGCGCCACTGCAGGCTGCGCTGGCCGAGGTGGTAGCTCCAGATGCGGTTGTCGCCGGCCATGGCAACGTGCAGCTGGTTTTCGGCGATGGCCAGGCCCACCGGATGATCCAGCGACACCTGCCGTGGCTGCGTCACCGGCCCTTCCACGGGGGCGCCCGGACGGCCGTTGCCGCACAGGGTGTCGACCAGACCGGTCAGCAGGTTGATGCGGCGCACGGCATGGTTGCCGGTGTCGGCCACGTACAGCGACTCACGCTCCAGCGCCAGCGCCTGCGGCCGGTGGAAAGCGGCTTCGGCGAGGTTGCCGTCCATGAAGTCGGCAGTGCCCAGACCGAACTGACGCAGCACGCGGCCGCCATGACTGCATTCCAGGATGCGGTGGTGGCCGCTGTCGGCGATGTACAACCGTTCCTGGTTCACCGCCAGACCCATCGGGAATCGCAGCGCCTGGCGGGGTTCGGGGTGCAGCTCGCTGCCGCCACGCGAAGGGGCTGACGGCGCACCCTCGCAGAGGGCATTCAGGGCCCGCTCCAGCTCGCCGGGCACGCCCTGGCCGATCAAGCGCTGCTGTTCGCGACCCTGCGCGTCCAGCAGCACCATGGTCGGCCAGGCGCTGACGCCGAAGCGGCGCCAGCCATCCCAGTCGGCATCAAGCAGCACCGGCATGGTCAGGCCCTGGCGGCGCAGCAGTTTCAGCGCAGCCGTAGCATCACGCTCGAAGTCGAAGCGCGGCACCTGCAGCACCAGAGGTTGCAGCTTGCCGGGGTGGCGTGACAGCCACTGGCTGAACTCGGCCAGCCGTTGCGCGCTCCATGCGGAAGCCGCGTTGACGAACAACAGCGCGACCGGCCGGCCACGCAGTTCGGTCAGGGTGCAGGGCGCGGCATTGAGCCAGGCGGCGAACTCGGGCAGGTCCGGGACGGGCTGGATGTTCATGACCCGATTATGCCGGAGTCGGCGTGATGCAACAGGCGTGCCACGGTGCGTTCGGCAGCAGCGTCGACCAGCGACCAGACCTGTTCGAAATGATCGCTGCCACCGGTATAGGGATCGGGAATCGCACGTTCGCCCTGCCCGCCCGACCACGGCAGGTACAGCGCCAGGCGCTCGCGCTGGGTCGCAGTGGCAAGGCGTGCGGCATCACGCAGGTTGGCCTCGTCGGCGCACAGGATCCAGTCGAAAGCGTCGAAGTCCTGCCGCTGCAACTGCCGCGCGCGCAGGCTGCCAAGGTCCACCCCGTGTCCGGCCGCGCATGCAATGGCACGCCGGTCGGGTGGCTGGCCCACGTGCCAGTCGCCGGTACCGGCCGAATCGACCTGTACCCGCCCAGCCAGCGCCGAGGCATCCAGGCGGGCACGCAGCGCGCCTTCGGCCATCGGCGAGCGACAGATGTTGCCGAGGCAGACGACCAGCAGCCTCATCGCGCGGCCATCGCCTGCAGCAGCGTTTCGGCGCGCTGCAGGTCTTCAGGGGTGTCGATGCCCGGCGGGAAGGGTTCGGGCGAGATCGCCACGGCAATTGGATAGCCCGCTTCCAGCACGCGCAACTGCTCCAGCGATTCCACCTGTTCCAGCGTGCCCGGCGGCATCGAGGCGAACTGCTGCAGGAAACCGGCACGGTAGCCATAGATGCCGATGTGGCGCAGCCACTGATGGCCTTCGGGCAGGGTGTCGCGGCTGCGGGCGAAGCCATCGCGATGCCAGGCAATCGGCGCACGGCTGAAGTACATGGCCTCGTTGCGCACGTTGCGCACCAGCTTGACCACGTTGGGGTCGAACAGCGTGTGGGCATCCTCGACCGGCGTGGCCAGGGTCGACATCGGTGCGCTGCCCGCCACCAGTGCCTCGGCCACGGCGCGGATGCCGGCAGCCGGCGCGAACGGTTCATCGCCCTGCAGGTTGACCACCACGGTGTCATCGGACCAGCCCGCAATGCGCGCGCACTCGGCCAGGCGATCGGTACCCGAGGCATGCGAGGCAGCGGTCATCGCCACTTTCACTTCCGCCAGGCCGGACAATGCGTCGGCAATGCGCTGGTCGTCGGTCGCGACCCATACCTCACCGGCGCCGGCCTGCAGCGCGCGGCGGGCCACATGCAGCACCATGGGTTCTCCGCCCAGCAGGCGCAGCGGCTTGCCCGGCAGCCGCGAAGCGGCATAGCGGGCCGGGATGGCAACAACGAAGTCGGTCATGCGGGCGGTACTCGGCAGGCGCGATACAGCAGGAATGCGGCCGGCGGCGTCCATTTGCAAGCGCCGCGCGGCCCCTCAGTTCGGTCGCAGCTTGTCCAGGCGATCGGTCAACGCGATCCAGAAAGCAGCAGGCATCTCGGCGCGCAGCGGCACCGCGTACTGCCAGTCATTGGCGAACGCGCGGCACTTCACGGCATCCTTTTCGGTCATCAGCACCGGCAACTGGCTGCCAAAGGACAGATCCTGCGGCTGGTAGGCATGATGGTCGGCGAAGGCGTGCGGCACCACGCCGATCGCACGCGCGCGCAGCATGTCGAAGAAGCGTTGCGGATGGGCGATGCCGGCCACGGCATGCACGCGCTGGCCCGCGAAGTACGAAAGGGGACGTGCGCGCCCGCCGGCCAGCGGCTGTGCACTGTCGATGTGCAGGGCCATCGGCCATTGGCCGAAGCCACAGGCCTGGGCAGCCGCCGCTCCATCCGCCTGGCCCAGATTGACCACCCGGAAATCGCATTCCGCTGCGCGGCTGACCGGCTCGCGCAGCGGGCCGGCGGGAATCATCCGGCCATTGCCATAGCGGCGCTGGGCATCAACCACCTCGATCTCGATGTCGCGCGCCAGCCGGTAGTGCTGCAGGCCGTCATCGCAGACGATCACGTCGCAGCCGGCGGCGATCAACGCCTTGCCTGCTGCCACGCGGTCACTGTCCACGCGTACCGGCACACCGGTTTTCCAGGCGATCAGCACCGGCTCGTCGCCCCCCAGGGCGGTCGGCGTATCGGCTTCCACCCAACGTGCCTTGTCCGCTTGCTCACGGCCGTAGCCGCGGCTGGCGACACCGGGCTTCCAGCCCGCGGCCCGCAGGCGCTCGACCAGGGCGATGGTCAGCGGCGTCTTGCCGGTGCCGCCGGCGGTGATGTTGCCAACCACGATGACCGGCACCGCCAGCGCATGGCGCTTGCGCCAGCCACGCCGGTACAGGCGCCGGCGCAGCGCGGTGACACCGGCATACAGCGGTGCCAGCAGTCGCATCGGCCACGGAGCCGGGCTGCCGTCGTACCAGTACGGCGGGGTCTGGGTACCTTTGCCCGCCATCAGTCCTGCCTTTCGCGGAACTGCATGTTGTGCAGGTGCTGGTACAGGCCGCCCATCGACAGCAGCTCCTGGTGGGTGCCGCGTTCAACGATGCGGCCATGGTCCATCACCAGCACCTGGTCGGCATGCTCGATGGTCGACAGGCGATGCGCGATCACCAGCGTGGTGCGCTCGGGCATCAAGCGCTGCAGCGCATCCTGCACCAGGCGCTCGGATTCGTTGTCCAGCGCCGCGGTGGCCTCGTCCAGGATCAGGATCGGTGCGTCGCGCAGGATCGCGCGGGCGATCGCCAGGCGCTGGCGCTGGCCGCCGGACAGCAGCGCGCCATTCTCGCCTACCGGCGTCTGCAACTGCTGCGGCATGCGTGCGATGAACTCCCAGGCATTGGCCGCCTCGGCAGCCGCACGGATCTGCTCGTCGGTGGCATCCATGCCATAGGCGATGTTGGCCGCGATGGTGTCGTCGAACAGCATGACCTTCTGGCCGACGATGGCCACCTGCCGGCGCAGATCGGCCAACGGATACTCATCCAGGGCAACGCCGTCGAGCAGGATGCGGCCACCGTTGGGTTCGTAGAAGCGCGGCACCAGCCGGATCAGGCTGGTCTTGCCGCTGCCGGAACGACCGACGATGGCGGTGACCGTGCCCGGCCTGGCAACGAAGCTGATGTCGTCCAGGGCGATGCCACTGTCTTCACGGTAACGCAGCATGACGTGCTCGAAGGCCAGTTCGCCGCGTACGCGCTGCACCGCGTGCTTGCCCTCGTCGCGCTCGACCGGCATGTCGATGATGCCGAACAGGCGCTCGGCCGCAGCCACACCGCGCGAGATCGAAGTCTGCACGCTGGTCAGTCGCCGCAGCGACGGAATGATGGCCATCATCGACGTCATCAGGCCCATGAACTGACCCGCATTGAGCTTGCCGGCCAGTGCCTCGCGGGTGGATACCCAGACGATGACTGCCAGCGCCAGCGCCGCCAGGAACTGGACCACGCTGGAGGCCGCCGCGCGGGTCACTTCCACCTTCATGTTCAGCGCCAGCATGCGGTTGGCCAGGCGCGAGTAGCGCGAGATCTCGTGCTGCTGGGTGCCGTGTACCTTCACTTCCTGCTGCGCGGCCAGCGACTGCTCGGCAGTCTGCGCCATGGTGCCCATGCCGTCCTGGATGCCGCGGCTGATGCGCCGGTAGCGCTTGCCCACGTAGGACACGATCACGCCGATCAGCGGCACCACCACCAGCATCGCCAGGGTCACCTTGACGCTCATCTGCAGCATCACCGCCAGCATGGCGATGATGGTCAGGGTATCGGCCACCACGGTCTTCAGCGCGTCGGCACTGGCCTGGGTGACCTGTTCGGTGTCGAAGTTCAGGCGGCTGACCATCACCGGCGTCGCCTCGGCATCGAAATGCGAGGACGGCAGGTGCAGGTACTTCTGCAGCACCTGTTCACGCAGGTCGCGGACCACGCTGCGGCCGGTCTTGGCCAGCGTGTAGTCGCTGACCCAGGTGGCCACGCTGCGCATCAGGAACAGGCCGAGAATGGTCAGCGGCAGGATCACCGCCATGCGCGGCTCGGGGTTGACGAACCCACGGTTGACCAGCGGCTCCATCAGCTTGGTGAAGTGATAGCCGGCCAGGGCTTCGACCACCATCGCGATGACCGCGCCGATCATGAACACCCAGTAGGTGCGGGTATAGCCCAGCAGTCGTTTGTAGATCGGCCACACTGGCGCGTGATGGGAACTCATGGACGCACCTCTGGCGCTGTTGCAATGGCGATACGACGGAAGCCGAGCTGGCCCAGCGCGTCCTGCGCGGTGACCACGGCCTGATAGGGAGTGCGCGCGTCGGCACGCAGCAGCACGGTCTGTTCGCGGTCGCTGCCGGCGACGGCCGCAATGGTCTGCTTGACCGACTCGACGTCGCTGCGCAGCACTTCCTGATCGTTGACGAAGTAGCGGCCGTCAGCGTTGATCAGCACGCTCAGCGAGCGCGGCGGCTCGTTGGTCTGCTGCGGGCTGGCGGTCGGCAGCTGCACCTGCAGCGTCGATCGCGCATCGAAGGTGGTGGTGACCACGAAGAAGATGATCAGCACCAGGATGACGTCGATCAGCGGCACCAGGTCGATATGCGGCTCATCCTGGGACCGGTCGTTGCCGATACGCATCGATCAGGCCTTTGCCGTAGCGGCGGAAGACGCGCGCGCAGCAGGGGCCGGGGTCATCACCCCGGGGCGACCGTCCAGCGTATCCAGCAGCGCGCTGGCTTCCTGCTCCATCTCCACCACGTAGCCGTGGATGCGGCCCTTGAAGAAGCGGTGGAACATCAGCGCCGGGATCGCCACGATCATGCCGGTGGCGGTGCACACCAGTGCCTTGCCGATACCGCCGGCAAGCTGGTTCACATCACCCACGCCGTGGTCGAGGATGCCCAGGAACATCTGGATCATGCCAACGACGGTGCCCAGCAGGCCCAGCAATGGGCCAGCCGAGGCGATGGTACCCAGCGCGTTGAGGAAACGCTCCATGCGGTGCACCAGATGGCGACCGGTGTCCTCGATGCGCTCACGGATCTGGTCGCGCGGGCGGTTGCGCGCTTCCAGCGCGGCGGCCAGCAGGGCACCCAACGGTGAATTGGCACGCAGGGTCTGCAGGTGCGCCGGGTCCAGCTTGCCGCGCGCGGCCCAGTTGCGGACCTCCTGGCCCAGGCCAGGCGGCAGCACCTCGCTACGCCGCAAGGACCAGAAACGCTCCAGGACGATCGCCAAAGCCAGTACGCCCAACAGCAGCAGCGGCACCATCGGCCAGCCACCGGCCTTGACCAGTTCCCACACGTTTCAACCCTCCGGCCCAGCGGCCGCTTGTTCGATCGGCGATAGGATAGCAGCCGACCGCGCTCGCCCAGCGGCATCCCACCACCGGGCGGCGTGGATACGCTGTTCACGCAGCTGCAGGCCTTGTGCGCCAAGCCATACGCGGATCGCGCCGGACTCGGCGGTGGACAGCACTTCGGCGCCCGCCGCCTGCCAGCGCCGCATCACGTCACGTTTCGGGTGGCCAAAGTGGTTCCGGTGCCCGGCCGAGACCAGCGCCAGCCGCGGCGCCACCGCCTTCACCCAGTCCGGCGTGGAACTGCCTCCGCTGCCGTGATGGGGCACCAGCACCACGTCCGCACGCAGCATATCGGCAGCGCCCGCCAGCAGCGCCTGTTCGCCTTGCCGGCCGATGTCACCGGGCAGCAGCACTACCCCGTGCGCGCCAGCAACCCGCAGCACGCAACTGGCTTCGTTGTCGGCGCCCTTCCCGCCAACGGCAAGGAACGCGGCGGGCGGATGCAGCACCTGGAAATCGACCCCGTCCCATTGCCAGCGCAGGCCCTGTTGGCAGCTGCCGGCCGTGGCAATCGCACTGCCCGGTGGAGCCAGGACGGCCAGTCCCGGCAGTTGCTGGCGCAACGCGACGAGGTTGCCGCTGTGGTCCAGGTGGTCGTGACTGATCATCAGCTGTGCCGGCGGCTCCTGTCCCAACGCCCGCAACGTCGGCAGCAGCATCCGCTCCTCGCCCCCGCTGCCGGCTGGCGGGCCGACGTCATACCAGAGTGCGTGCCGGGCGGTCCGCAGCAGCACCGCCGCACCCTGGCCGACATCGTGCACCACCAGTTCCAGCTCACCCTGCTGCGGCCCCGACCGTGCCGGCCACAGCAACGGCAGGCACAGCAGAGAACCGGCAAGCCCGGCCCCGGCACCGCGTGGCAACAGCCACCAGAACACCCCCAGCAAGGCCGCCGGCAACGCCCAGGCCGGCCCCTGCGCCAGCCACCACATCGCCTGCGGGTGCTCGGCCAAGGGTTGCAGCAGCTGCCAACTGGCCTCGAACACCCAGGCAGCCGTGCGCCAAGGCCACTGCCCTGCCCCGGTGCGCAGGGCCTCCAGAGCGGTTCCCAGCAGAGCCAGAGGCACCACCAGCAGGCTCCACAGCGGAATGATCGGCAGGTTCACCAGCGGCCCCAGCCGTGCGCTGCCACCGAACAGTGCCACCGCCAGCGGCAGCAGAGCGACGCTGGCCACCCCCTGCCCTGCCAGAGCGCCACGCAGCATCGCGGCGAACCCCTTCGGCCGCCCGTGCGGCAGGCACCACAGCAACCACAGCACCCCACCGAAACTGAGCCAGAAGCCCGCAGACAGCACCGACAGCGGTGCCGGCAGCAGCATCGCCAGCGCGGCCAGCGCCAGCCCCTGCGCTACCGTCACCGGACGGCGGGCGACGCGCGCCAGGGCCAGCACCGCGATCATCAGCGCAGTACGCACGGTCGGCAGCTCGCTGCCTGCAACAACGGCATAGCCGGCTGCTGCCACCGCCGCCGCACATGCCGCCGCCTGCGGTCGTGGCCAGAACCGGGCAAGCCCCGGCCAGGATCGCCAGAGCGCAGAACACAGCAATGCGGCGAAGCCCGCGACCAGGCCGACATGGAAGCCGGAGATGGCGATCAGGTGGGTCAGGCCCAGCGCGCGCAGCTGCGCCCAATCGACGTCGGACAGGCCACGCGTATCGCCCAGTGCCAAGGCCTGGATGAACCGCGCCGACGGATGTGCGATCTGCCTGGCAATGGCGGCACTGGTGCGCTCGCGCCACGCAGGTAGACCATGCGCAGGGCGCAGCTGTCGCGTGGAATTCGAATCGCGCACGCTGGCGTTCCCTGCCAGCCCACGCAGCAGCGCATGCCGCTCGCCATCGAAGCCCCCCGGGTTGATGCGTGAACGTGGCGGTCGCACGCGCAGCGACAGCTGCCAGTCAGCTCCGGCGTGCAGGTGATGTCTCTGATCAACCTCGGCCTCGGTCGGCCCACCCCGTGGCGCGTGCCAGAGCACCTGCAGCTGCTTTCCACGCAGCGTCGGCATCGCATCGGACGCATCCACCCGTAACTCGAAGCGGGTGTGTGCAGGCGTTTCCTTCGGCAGTTCGATGACCTGCCCCCGGACGAGCACATCCTGCGCGGCAGAACCTTCCGGCAGCTGCGCCTGCATTGCCCAATACCCGTGGCAGCAAGTCCAGGCCAAGCCGAACAGCAACGCAGCCGCCACGCGTCCGCACCAGCGCACCACCCAGCCCAACGCGGCCACGGCGGTCGCCGCAACAGAAGCCCACAGCGGTGGCAACACCGGCAGCAGCACGCAGACCAACGCACCGGCAACCAGAGCGGCAGCACACGCGGGGCCAAACAGGGGCGACAAGGTCCGATCGGCAGCCATCGACACAGCGTGCCGAGGCGCGGCCTCACCCAGCCATCAGGCAACGCCGTGTGGCGTTGTCAGCGCCCGGCTAGCGACGCACGCTGCCGCGGTGGAAGTTGACCCGGAAGCTCGCGCCGCCCCCAACGGCCTCGCCCACGCTCACCGTGCCGCCGTGGTGCTGCACGATCTCCTTGACCAGATGCAGGCCGAGGCCGCTGCCACTGCCAGCAGCACGCAGGCGGTGGAACGGCTCGAAGATCGCCTCGCGGTCACCGACCGGCACGCCGGCTCCCTGGTCGCTGACTTCCAGCAGGCCCTGCCGGTCCAGACGCACGCAGATGGTGCCGCGCCCGCCGCCATGGACGATGGCGTTGTGCACCAGGTTGGCGATCACCCGCCCCAGGGCGAGGCCATCGCCATGGATCCATACTGGCGTCTCCGGCGCATCCACTTCAAAGCCGTATCCGGCGCCAACGACCAGGGGCGCAAGGTCGGCAGCCGCTTCGCGCACGACATGCGCAAGGTCCAGGCGTTGCAGCGCTGCGACGTTCCGGTCCAGGCGCTGCAGGTCGAGCAGGTGCTCGGCGACGTTGCCGAGACGGGCGACATCGGTCAGCAGCTGCGATTTGAGCTCCCCCTGCGGCAACTGCGACAAGCGCGCCTGTACCACCGCAATCGGTACCCGCAGCTCATGTGCGGCGTCGGCCAGGAATTTATCGCGTGCTGCGTAGCCCTGCTGCACCTTGTCGATCGCATCGTTGAACGCTTCGACCAGAGGCGCGACCTCGGTCGATACCAGCTGCGCGTCCAGGCGCGCACCGGGCTGGCCGATATCCAACTCCTTGGCCTGCTGCGCGGACCGGCGCACGCCACGCATGGCGCGATGGATCACCGTCGGCATCACCAGCAGCGTGACCACGATCAACGGCAGGAAGAACCACAGGCCGATCAGCCGCAGCACCATCAATGCGCCATCCAGCAGGCCGCCCTTCGGCGCCCCGCCCACCATCACCGTGATGCGGCGGCCGTCTTCGTTGCGGATCATCACCCGCGCCACATCCAGGTACGGCGGCACCAGCGAACCCAGCTCGGTGGCACCCAGTGTCGGCAGACGGGCCAGCAGCGGCGCGTGGATGGCAGGCAGCGTGCCGCGCTGCAGCCATGCACCGCGATCGTCCACCGCCGCGAACCACAGGTTGCCACCGGCACGCGCATCGAGCTTCTGCCAGCGCGCTTCGTCCAGCACCAGCCGGCCGCCTTCGCTGTGCACCGCATTGGCTGCGCTCTCGGCCATGAACATGTCCATGCCCCAGGTGTCCTTGTCGCCCCAGGTCAGGATCAGCGCGACGACGGCGAACAACACCGTGAAGGCCTGCGCCAGGAACAGCCGCCACGCCAGTCCAAGGGTGATCGAACGAATCGGTCGTGCCATCTCAGGCCTCCGCCAGCAGATAGCCGACGCCGCGGATCACGTGGATCTCCACGCCTGCCCCGGCCTGCTGCAACGCCTTGCGCAGCTTTGAAATATGCGCATCGAGCGCATTGGACTGGATCTCATCATCGAATCCGTACACCGCCGATTCCAGCGCGCTGCGGGTGACCGTGCGCCCCTGCCGCATCGCCAGCGCCTGCAGCACCAGCACCTGCCGCCGCGGCAGTGCAACCGGTTGGCCGTCCACCTGCGCCTGCAGCGATTCGAAATCGAACTCCAGCCGGCCCAGCCGCAACCGGGGGGTCACCATCGCCGACGGTCGACGCGAGACGGCACGGATGCGCGCCATCAGCTCTTCGATCGCCACCGGCTTGACCAGGTAGTCATCGGCACCGACATCCAGCCCCTCCACCTTGTCCGACAGCCCACCCTTGGCAGTGAGCATGATCACCGCCAGGTTCGGCCGCAGCGCACGGGCAGTCGCCACGAAGCCCACGCCATCACCATCGGGCAGCTGCCGATCGAGCAGCATCAGCTGATGCACCGGCTCACGCAGGGCGAGCGCAGCCTCGGCCAGGCTGCCGACCACGTCGGCGACCACACCCTGGCGCTCAAGCCCGGACTGCAGGGCTCGCGAGAGATCGGGGTCATCTTCGACCAGGAGAATGCGCATCGGGGGCTCGGCAACCGGAAACGGTGCCGATCATAGTGCCTTCGGCGTGCAGGTGGCGGCGATGCCAGCAGATTGCGCCTGCGCAATGTTCCGACAATGTTGCGCGCGCAGCATGCATCGCCATCCCTGCAACGCACTACTTCGATGACCTCACTGTCCCCCGCCCTGCTGCGCCCCCTGCTGTGCACCGTCGCTCTCTCCACGCCGCTGCTGGCCACCGCGCAGGAACAGGCTCCGGGGGTACAGGCCGGCATCACCTTCGGCGCGACCACTGGCGCCTACGCGCACTATGACGACAAGCCGCTGGTGCTGCCGGCGCTGTCCTGGCAGGGCAAGCGCTTCTTTGCCAGCCCCGGTTCGCTTGGCATGAACCTCTACAAGGCCGACGGCCTGCGCCTGTCGGCGGTGGCGACGCCCTACACGTTGCGCTTCAAGACCGACGACGTGAACGATCCGCAGCTGCGCCGCCTGCACAGCCGGCAGATGTCGGCGATGGTCGGCATCAATGCCGACTACAGCGCCGACTGGGGCGCGGTGGCGGCCAGCGTGAAGCGCGAGGTGAGCGGACACGGCGGCGGCGTTGAATCCAGCCTGCATTACAGCTATCCGATCCAGGCCGGCCGCTTCACCTGGGTGCCGCGCGTGGGCGTAGTGCATTCCAGCGCCCGCCTGCTCGACTACTACTACGGCATCAGCGACGAGGAAGCACTGCGCTCCGGGCTGGCGGCCTACAAGCCCGGCAGTGCCACCTCGCCGAGCCTGCAGATCGCGGTCAGCACGCCCCTGGGTACGAAATGGCGCGCGACCGGCGTCGTCGCCAACCAGTGGTTCGGTGATGCCGTCGAAGACAGCCCGATGGCACGGCGCAGCAGCCAGACCTCCGCTTTCATCTCGCTGATGCGCGCGTTCTGACCGAACCTGCATCCGCCCCACGGACAACAAGGATCCCGCATGGCCGCTGTCACCCCCACCGCCGATGCCAACGCGATCCTGCGCGCGCCGGATCTGGACAGCGCCGAGCGCGCCTACCTGGGTCTGCTGCCGGACATGGATCATGTGGACGCGTTGACCCGACGTGCACTTGGCCTGTCACGCGCTGCCGATGCTGCGCGCGGATACGCACTGTCGATGACGCTGGTCGGCCTGCGCCTGCAGGAGCTGGAAATGGGCGAGCCGTGTGCGGCCGAACATCGCCAGGCGACGCTGCGCAGCCTTCGCCAGGCCTTCACTGCGGCCTGAGCGTCCCGTCAGCGGAAGGTCGTCCAGGCCAGCACCGCAGACAGCAGTGCGACCCAGATCACGGCCTTGAAGGTGCCTTCCAGCATGTTGCCGCCGAACAGCAGTTCGATGATCGGGTTAGGCCGGGAAACGGGAGCATGGTCACTCATGGTGGCGTCCTGAGGTTTGGGAACTGCGTCACCGATGATACAAAAGCTTGACATTCCTGTTGCTGTTTCCGGTATGGTCGATGCAACGCGGCGTTCAAGGATGATCGATGCTCAAGCGTGCACTGTTTCCCGTAGTCGCCCTGCTGCTGGCCGCACTGGTCATCATGCTCTCCTGGCAGAACCGCCAGTTGCGGCAGGTCAACGAACAGATGGCGGCGCAGCTGCAGCAGACGCAGCTGGACGCGCATGGTCTTGCCACCGGCACCCGGCCTGAACTGCTGACCCTGCGGACGACGCAGCAGACCCATGTCGATATCGGTGGCGCGCGCGGCGTGCCGCAGATCCTCTACTTCTTCTCTACCGCCTGCCGTTACTGCCTGGCCTCGGTGCCACAACTGCAGCAGATCGCGGCTGCGCGAGGCAGTGCCGAGCTGGTGGGCGTGGGCCTGCCACCGTACGACCAGCTTGCCGACTACGCAGGCAAGCACGCGCTGGCGTTTCCGATCGCCGTCGACGATCAGGGCGAAGTCTCCAAGCGCTACCGCGCCACGCTGACACCGATGCTGATGGTGCTGGCCGCAGATGGCAGCATCGCCTACAAGCATGTCGGCCAGCTCGACACCGGGACGGTGCAGGCCGTCGCCAACGCAATGAATCCGGGAAGCCACACCAACTGAAGGAGATACACATGATCGGGAAGAAAACGCTGTTCTCGTCCGTCGCCGGTATCGTCATCGTTGCTGCAATGTCATTCGGGGCCGCACAGGCCTTCGCCACACCGGTGAAGACCGGCTTTGCACCGGGTTGCGTGGATACCCCCGGATGCATGTTCGGCGGCAATGGCCGCGCCGGCGGCACGCGCATCTGCTGCGTCGCCAACTGATCCCGCTTCGACACCGCCCCGCACGCGGTGACTTCATGTTCCATCGCCATTCCAAGGAGATACACATGATCGGAAAGAAGAAGCTGTTCTCGTCCATTGCCGGCCTCGTCGTGGTGGCCGCCATGTCATTCGGTGCCGCGCAGGCCTTCGCCACTCCGGTGAAGACCGGCTTCGCGCCGGGCTGCAAGGAACACCCGAGCTGCCCCTATGGCAACGCAGGCTCCCACGGCCTGCTGGCCTGCTGCGATCCCATGTAACCCGCCTCGAAGCTCTGCAAAGGAGATACAGATGATCGGAAAGAAGAAGCTGTTCTCGTCCATTGCCGGCATCGTCGTCGTGGCCGCCATGTCATTCGGTGCCGCGCAGGCCTTCGCCACTCCGGCCAAGGCCGGGTTCGCACCGGGCTGTGAATTCACCCCGGGCTGTCCGTATGGCGGCTCAGGGCATTGGTCCGGCCCTCGCCTGTGCTGCGATCCGCTCTGAGCCCGCCTGATGGTTCCAGCCACGTCGTGACCTGAGCCCAGGCTTCCCGGCCAACGGGGTCACTTCCGGGCAAACGGGCCGGACTGCCTTCACGGGTGGCCCGGCCCTTTTTCATTATCGTGTTCTGCCGCCGCCCCGGCCTGGCACGGATTCATCCTTGCTGGCTCTGGTTGGCGCGCACTTTTCCGGTCTTCGTCGGATACCGGTTTCACAGCGCAGGCCGCAGTGCAACGCTGGGCTCCCTTCTCCGGAGCACCGTGCCATGCCGATGCTTGCCCTGCTGCTGTTGATGGCCGGTCTGTGCAACCGCGACGGCGGTACCGGAAGCGATTCGCTGCGGATGCAGATCCTGCAGGCCGATGCCCAACGTGCCGTCCGCGCGCCTGCCACGTACGGCCAGACGGACAGCCAGAGCGTGCAGATCCTGCGCCTGAGTGCGGATCGCGTACTGCAGGTGGCCCACGCTCGCGTGCACGGTGATGCCGACGGTATACAGCGCGCCCGATCGCACAGCCGGGGGATGCTGCAACTGTGGCAGCGCGTGGATGGTCATTGGCAGCTGCAGCGCAGCGCCAGTGTCGAGCAACGCGGTTGACGCTGGCAGCAAGCCGGCCAGGCTGGAACGAGCGCGGATCGCAGGCACAAAAAAACCGGCCCAGGGCCGGCTTTCATCGTTTCCACCGCTGCTCCGGCCATGCCGGGAACCGGTGGTGGGCGGTACAGGGTTCGAACCTGTGACCCCTACCATGTCAAGGTAGTGCTCTACCGCTGAGCTAACCGCCCAAATATTCCGTGCAGCCCGCAGGCTGGTGCTTCTACGTAAAAACCCGGCGCCAGGGCCGGGCTTTTCATGCTCACGACAGCCCCCTGGGGGCTTCGTGGTGGGCGGTACAGGGTTCGAACCTGTGACCCCTACCATGTCAAGGTAGTGCTCTACCGCTGAGCTAACCGCCCGTTTGTTGCTTCTGCAGCGCCGCGATTGCGTCGGTGCAGGCCGCGTATATTACGGACGACGACCGGCAAGCGCAATACTTTTGTGAAGAAAAGCCGCTTTACCGCGTTCAGCCCAGGCTGGCTTCCTTCAGCTGCCTGATCTGGTCGCGCACCCGGGCGGCATCCTCGAATTCCAGGTCCTTGGCATGCTGGTACATCCGCTGCTCCAGGGCCTTGAGGCGAGCGGCCAGCTGCGCCGGACTGAGCGAACGGTAGTCGATCGTGTCCTCTGCCACCCCGGAACGGCCTTTGCCCTTGCCCTTGCGGGACTCCTTCTCGGCGGCGTCCGAGCGTGCGCCCTCCAGCACGTCGACGATCGGCCGCGCCACGGAGCGCGGAGTGATGCCGTGCTCCAGGTTGTACTCGACCTGCTTGGTGCGGCGGCGGTCGGTCTCATCGATCGCTGCCTGCATCGAACGGGTGATCTTGTCCGCATACAGGATCGCCTTGCCGCGCACGTTGCGGGCCGCACGGCCGATGGTCTGGATCAACGAGCCGGTCGAGCGCAGGAAGCCCTCCTTGTCCGCATCCAGGATCGCCACCAGCGAGACCTCGGGCATGTCCAGCCCCTCGCGCAGCAGGTTGATGCCGACCAGCACATCGAACTTGCCCAGTCGCAGGTCACGGATGATCTCCACACGTTCGACGGTATCGATGTCCGAGTGCAGGTAGCGCACGCGGATGCCGTGCTCGGTCAGGTACTCGGTGAGGTTTTCGGCCATGCGCTTGGTCAGGGTGGTGACCAGCACGCGGTCACCGGCCTTGATCCGCTCGTTGGCCTCGCTCATCAGGTCATCGACCTGGGTGCCGACCGGGCGGATCTCCACCACGGGGTCGATCAGGCCGGTCGGGCGCACGACCAGCTCGGCCATGTCCTCTCCGGCCTCGCGGAATTCATACGGACCCGGTGTCGCCGACACATAGATGCTGCGCGGGCAGCGCGCCTCCCACTCCTCGAAGCGCAGCGGACGGTTGTCCAGCGCCGACGGCAGGCGGAAGCCGAACTCGACCAGAGTTTCCTTGCGCGACCGGTCACCCTTGAACATGGCACCGATCTGCGGAATGGTCACGTGCGATTCGTCGATCACCAGCAGCGCATCAGCCGGTAGGTAATCGAACAGGGTCGGCGGCGGCTCGCCCGCGTTCTTGCCGGTCAAATGCCGCGAGTAGTTCTCGATGCCGTTGCAGAAACCGACTTCGGCCATCATTTCCAGGTCGAACTGGGTGCGCTGGGCCAGGCGCTGCGCCTCGACCAGCTTGTTCTGCGCGTACAGCTGCTCCAACCGCTCCTTCAGCTCGACCTTGATGGTCTCCACCGCCGCCAGCACCCGTTCACGCGTAGTCGCGTAGTGGGTCTTCGGGTACACGGTGAAGCGCATGAGGTTGCGCATGGTCTCGCCGGTGAGCGGATCGAACATCGTGATCTTTTCCACCTCGCCATCGAACAGTTCGATGCGCAGGGCCTCACTGTCCGATTCCGCCGGGAACACGTCGATCACTTCACCGCGCACGCGGAAGGTACCGCGCTGCAGCTCGTATTCGTTGCGCGTGTACTGCAGCTGGGTCAGGTGATTGATCAGGTCGCGCTGGTCGATGCGCTCGCCCTTGGACAGGATCAGCCGCAGCGACAGGTAGTCTTCCGGCGCACCCAGGCCGTAGATGGCCGACACGGTCGCCACCACGATCGCATCCGGTCGCGACAGCAGGGTCTTGGTCGCCGCCAGCCGCATCTGTTCGATGTGTTCGTTGATCGAACTGTCCTTCTCGATGAAGGTGTCCGACGACGGCACGTAGGCTTCCGGCTGGTAGTAGTCGTAATAGCTGACGAAGTACTCCACCGCGTTGTGCGGGAAGAACGCCTTGAACTCACCGTACAGCTGCGCTGCCAGGGTCTTGTTCGGCGCCATGATCAGCGTCGGCTTCTGCACCTGCTGGATGACGTTGGCGATGGTGTAGGTCTTGCCCGAGCCGGTGACGCCCAGCAGGGTCTGCTTGGCGACGCCGGCCTCGAAATTGCTGGTCAGCTTGGCGATGGCATCGGGCTGGTCTCCCGCCGGCGAATACGGCGAGACAAGTTGAAAACTGTCGCTCATGGTGTTGCCAGGTCTCGGGGAAGGTAAGTATAGGGGGCGTCCGGTGACGGTCGGCTGAGGGGAAGCCCCCCTCAAAGGTGGGGGTCAGGCTGATGGTTGCAACTGGGTATCAAGGCGCAGGTTGGAACCTCCCCCACTGGAGCGCATCCCATGCCTTTCCCGCCCCCCTGCCACAGGCATCTTCCGGGCCTCACCCTTGTCGAGCTCGCCGCCGCCGTGGCGTTGCTGGCAATACTCGTCGCCGTGGCATTGCCTGCGCTGGTACAGCCTTTGGAACGCAGCCGAGCGGACACCACCCGCATGCGGCTGGTATCGGTGTTCAACACCGCCCGCGCCATGGCCATCACCCATCGCCGCGCGGTCACCGTATGTCCAAGCATCGATGGAACCGGCTGTGATGCCGACTGGGCCCGCGGCTGGTTGATCCAGGCGGACCGATCACCCAACGCGGCCGAAGAGGCAAGCCCGCGTCAGTTCATGGGCGGAACGAGATCTCCGCGGATACGCGTCGACAGCACTGAAGGCCGCAAGTACCTGCGATTCCAAGGCGACGGGCGTAGTGGCGGCAACACACTGACGGTAAGCATCTGCGTGGGAGCGGAGCTGCACAGCGCGGTGATCGTCAACAACGTCGGCCGTACCCGCTCGGCCCGCCAACGAAGCCGGGCCCCTTGCCCATTCTGAGCTGAGGCGGCGCTGACGCAGAAAAGCAGAAACCGCGATTTCTCGCGGCTTCTGCAGGATCTGGCGCCCGAAGTTGGACTCGAACCAACGACCCCCTGATTAACAGTCAAGTGCTCTAACCGGCTGAGCTATTCGGGCGGGGAGGCGCATTCTAGATGCTCATCCGCGACGATGCAAGCTTCCGTTGAAACCACTCACCAGCAGGTCAGGCTACCGGAGTTGGCCGGGGTCTTCACGCCCGCCTGGTTGAGGGTCAGCGTGCCGCACTTGTCCTTGGCCTGGTTGCCCTGCGGCACTGCCGTAATGGTGTAGGCCGTGGCGGTCGGCACGATGGTTACCGCATACATCGTGGCCCCACCCTCACGGGGCGAATTTATCTTGGTGCTGTTGGTTTCACTGAAGGTGAACGAGGCGTAGCTGTTGTTCAGCGTGTGGTGACGCTCGGCGCGCTGCGCATACTCCACCATTTCCGCCTTTGCTGCTGCACGGCGCGACTTGCGCACGTGCTCGGAGTAGTTGGGATAGGCCACAGCGGCCAGGATACCGACGACGATGACCACGATCATCAGTTCGATCAGCGTGAAGCCTTGGGCAGCCGAGCGCAGCGAGCGAGGGGAAAAAGAGGGCTTGCTCACTGGATCTGTCTCCACGATTGGCGGCCGCACGGATAGGGAACGTAGAGCGTTTCATCGCCCTTGTTGATTGGCTGCACGCAGGCCGGGGTTGGCGGCGCGGGTGGATTTTCTCCCCCCGGCGTGCCCGGCACCATGTTCGGTGGCGTGTCACGCGACAACGCACCGGCCTTGATGTCACGCACCACACCGCCGCTGGCGCCGGTCGAATTGATTTTCAGCGCCGCCGTACCGGATGCCACCTGCACACCATCGGGTGAATTGATCGTCGCACGGCCCAGCGCACCGCTGCCGGTCAATGCCTGCAGGCCGAACAACCAGTTGTTGCCCGATGAAGCGCAGCCTGTGCTTCCCACCATCGGCACATAGGTCGGCATGTAGACGATGCCATTGGAGAGGGTCGGGTTGCCGACGAAGCGTTCGCCGGCCGGCAGGTCGATGTACCAGCCGCGCGCATTGCTGGGTGGAGCCCCCTGCGACAGCATGCGCTGATCACCGGTGGTACTGACCGCACCTGATGTCAGGCTGGCGCGGGTCAGCGTACCGGTGACCGGACCGTTCACCGTGTCATTGACTGCATACAGGCTCTGCAAGGAAGTATCGGTCGGATCACCGACGAAGGAGAAGCTGCCACTGCCGAAGTACAGCATCACGCCGCCGGTGGCACCATTGCCTGCGGTGATGCCACCGGTGATCGGCTGGCGCAGGGTGCGACCACCTTCGGTGTAGGAGCGCGTAGTGAACAGCGGCGTGGTCAGGCTGCTGGAGGTATCGCGCAGATCGAACTTCCAGACTGCGCCCTTCTGGTCGGTGCCGTAGACGGTATCGGAATAACCATCACGACGACGTTCGTTCTGCTTGCTGCCGCCCCAGCGGTCAACCACCACGATACTGCCCAGCCCATTGTTGCCCGCCGGGGCCGCCGCTTCCACCGCTTCGATCATGGTCACCCGCGGCGTACCGGTGCCGATGTCGACCATGAACAGCACCGCCTTCTGGTTGGCACTGTTGAAGCCATTGCCGAAGATCGCCTTCCACACCGGCGCGCCGTTCTCCAGCACCGGCACGATGACCGGCTTGCCCAGCACGTGACCGATGTTCTTGCGCACAGCTTCCGGCAGGCTGTTGTCCAGATCACTGATTTCCCACAACTTGCTGCCGGCACCAAAAGTGGTTCCCGCCGTCACGTCGAGCGCGAAAACGCTGCGTCCACCTGCGCCGGCTGCGCCGACCAGGGTGGTATGCCAGTTGCGGCCGTAGTAGCTGTCGCCCACCGCGATCTGGCCATCGACGTAGTAGCGATGGTCGAATTTCTGATCGTTCAGATCGGTCGAGTTGTAGGGGAACAGCAGGTTGCCCATGTGCCCCAACGCGGTGGCCGGGATATAAGCGAAGTCCTCACTACCACCACCGCCTAGCACCTCGCCTTTGGCGTTGATGCCACCATTGAAAGCATGCAGCATGCCATCGTTGGCACCCACGTAGACCATGTACTTGGCCGACTTGGCCTTGCCATCCAGATACAGGCCGTAGCTGCTACCCAGGTCGCCGCTGAAGCGCCGGTAGCCGTAGTCGTCGATCGGCGCGCTGACCACCGGGCTGGAGGTCACGATGTCACCCAGCCGCGTGGTGCGATCGCGCAGTGCGCCACCGCTGCGCTTTTCGCCGCTGGTATCGCCCAGCAGATAGTTCACCGCCGAAGCGGCGTTGGCACCCAGCTTCTCCAGCTCGGCCTTGTTGCAACGGGACATACCCGGATACAGCGTGGCGGGCTTGGTGCACAGGTCGTCCAGAGTGACGTTCGCACCGCTGAACTTGCTCGTAGCGCCGTTCTTGGTGAAATACACAGAGCGCGACGTGGGCGCCGGCAGCTGTGCGCTGGCCTCCCATATCGGCGTGGAGATCACGGCGCGCGTCTTCTGGTCGACCGACAGCGTGCTGGCCGTCAGGCGGCTGAACCAGTCGGTACCTTCATTGGCGATCTCATAGCTGGGAGCCACCGAGATCGAGCCGGCACCGATGCGCGCACCACTGGAGCCCACGCCGCCGGACGGCGAGGCACCGCTGGTCACCGCTGACAGGACACGACGCATCGCGGTGGTGATTTCCTCCGGCGTCCGCGCATTGATGTACTCGCCACGGGTATTGACCGCGGCGTGCCAGATATCATCGACGGTGCTGCGGTCATCGTCCTGACGGGCCGGCCAGTTGTTGTACACGGAGGCGTCGGTGTAGGCGTCCTGTTTCAGATCGGGATTGAACAGGTTGCCACGCGCGCCGAGGGTAACCCCGTAGAAATTCAGGTGCAGATTGGTCTGGCAGTCCAGTCGCTTGTCCGGGTTGCCGGCCTTGCACGCATTTACCACCGGCACCTGGCCCGCCAGCAGGTCCGCGCGCAACGGCGGTTGACCAGATCGGTCGTTGTAATACTGGCTGACAATGTCGGCCATGGTGTTGAAGTTGCCATCACTGAACGGAGTGCCCATGGCGCCATCGGCGTTGCCGGCGGTGCTGGGTCCGCCCTGGTTGCTGAAGCCGTCGGTGAACAGCATCACAGCGTTCTTCTGGCAGGCCAGCTGAACCGGCGCAGCCGAATCGATGCGGGTGAACTGCAGGGCCGCCGCATCGACGGCGAAACGGTTGGGCGTACCACCACTGGCGGTAAGCGCGATCATATCCGTGTACAGCGCCGCTTTGTCGTTGGGCACCGCCATGTCACGCATGGCTAGGCGCTTGTTGTTGTCGGTGCCACTGTTGTAACTGCTGTACTGATTGATACGGAAGTAACCCACGCGGAGATTATTGACGTCGGCCAAGGAGCGCGTCATGCCAGCGATCATCGCGCGGTTGCGGTTTCCATAGTACGAGTACCAGTTCGCAAAATTCTGCAGTGCTGCGGTGTTGCCCGGCTTGATCGTGTATTTCCACAGCGCGCAGCCGCTGCCGCAAGCGTTGTTCACCTTTGTGCGATCAACCCCGGAGTACGCATTGGCCGCGCCGTCCAGCTGCGGATAGGGATCGCTGTCGGAAGTCCAGGGGGTGAAGAACGTAGCAGGCCAATACTGCATGTAGACCGTTGCCGCACCATTGTTCCAGGTGTAATCGTAGTTGAGGTTGTAGTTGCTGTTGCCATAGCGGAACGGCGTATTGGCGGGAATCACCATGCCGTTCTGCATTCGGAAACTGTTACTGGCGGCCGTAGTGTAGTAGTTACCCGCCAGTGCCACGGTGTCGGTATTGCGGGGATCGATTTTCGTCGCATCCAATGCTGCGTTCGGGTACGGTGCGCCGGTACCATCAACCCATGGCCCGTAGTTCACCGCGGGATTGAAATAGGTCGGGTTGTACGAAGAAGAGCGCGCAAAACCCAGCGAATCAAGCGGCGGGATACCGTAGTAGTTGTTGATCCTGGCGCCCGGCAGGACATAGAAATAATCGCAGCTGCCAGAGGTGTTGATGTTGCCGTTGCGGTCGAAGAAGCTCTGCCGGTTGCTGTCCCAGCAACCTTCGCCGTCCTGGCCCGGGAACTGGGTCTGGAAGGTCATCGAGCCGGAATCGTCCACCGCCATGATGAAAGCCGGTGGCGTCTGCACCTGGTTGTTGAGCGGCGCCTGGGCCAGCACGCCCTGTGCCTGCGCGGCAGTCAGGTTGTAGGCGACCACCGCCAGACCGGCGACCACGACCGCCGATCCGGCAGCCATCCATTGGGTTCTACGCGTAGCCATCGCCGCGTCCTCAGAGCTTGAAAATGGTATCGACCACCGACGACGAGGTCGGGTTGGCCGGATCGTCGGCGGCGAAGGCCGTGATCTGGTAGGTGCCGGTCGCCTGATCGTCCGGTAGTCCTTCGTCGATGGCATTTCCACCGGGGCCACCACACTTGTCGATGCGACGCACGTTGACGCTGGGCACCGAGGCAACCGTCTGCTTCTGCGCCCAAGCGATCGCGTCGAACTGATCTTCACAGTCGTAGCTGATCGAGCTCGAGCTGATGAGGCTGCCCGACGGCAGGTCCTTGCGGTCGAGGATCGCTTCGGCTGCGCGCTCGGCGTTGCGGACCACCGCCTCGGAGTTCTGGAAGGATCGGTTGGCGGCGCGATAGTTGGAGGCCATCTTTTCCTGCATGCCCGCCACCTGCATGCCGGCGATGCCGATCAGAGCAAGCAGCAGGAGCATGATCAGTGCCACGTACAGCACCACGCCACGCTGCTGCTGCGGCAACTGTGGCGGGCGGCGGCCTGGGCGACGCACGGTCGGGATAGGGCGCATGGTCAGTTTCCGAACAGTCGATTGCGCAAGGCGATGCTCACTTCATAGGAAGTGCGGTAGCGCCCATCGGTGACACCGTCCTGGTCGTAGGTCATCCCCAGCACACCCAGCTTGGCGGCGGCGTCCTTCGGCTTGGACGCCGATGCCGAAGACGGGCTTCGGGCGATCAGCCCTACCTGCACCTGGCCAACCCGTCGCCATTGATTGGCACCGGTCGCGTTGGCCTGAGTGGTAACTGCCGAGGCCGTATTGAGGGTGGTGATGTTGCCCACCGGCGGCGTCGAGGTGGAGATGTTGGTGGTGGTATCCAGGCCGAACAGTACCTGCATGTTCTCGATGCCTTCCACCAGCTCTTCGTTGATGGCGTAGGCGCCGGCCGAATTGGCCCGTGCACGGCGCAGACCGGGACCGCTGGCGCCATTGCCGATGTAGTAGACCAACGATTCAGCGCGATAGACCACCGTAGGCTCCGGCTGCGGCGCATAGCGCGACAGATCCACGCCGGACGCGGTGATGGTGCCGGCGCTGGTGGTGCCGCCGAAGAAGTCAACCGACTCGCAGTTGGCCACGCCGAACAGCGTCGGTGACGCCACGCCGCCGCCGGTAAGGCGCTGCCAACGGGTCGCGTCCACAGTCAGTTTCGAGCCGGCCACGCCGAGTACCGGCACGCCTTCCGGGGCGAGAAAACGCAGCACCAGGATGTCGCTGCCTGGCATCGGTGCCGGATTGAGGCTGGCGATCGCCCCTGGCAGCCCAGTGGGCACGCTGCCCTTGCCCACCGCCAGCGTCGCCGTCGGCCCGGTATTGGGTGCTTCGTACCCCTGCACCGACACACTGAAGTCCAACGGACTGCCGCTGCCGGTGGCGGCGCCGAGGTTGTAGTGCGGCTCCCCCAGCCCCAGCGTCATGTGCGCCTGGTCGTTGACGCAGCCGGTGTGGCCCGCCATGCGGATGTCCCGCTCGAGGAAGTCGAGTGCGAAGCGACCATTCTCCTGCGCGCGCGCCACGCCTTCGGACAGCCGCGACGCGGCCTGCGAGGCAATGAAGATCTGGATGACGCCCAGCATCAGCAACAGGCCGATGACCATGGACACCATCAACTCGATCAGCGACAGGCCGGCCTGCCGGAACCGTGGGGACTGCGGAAGGGTCATAGCTGTGTCTGCAGGGCGAAGGTGGTCGGCGTATCCGGGCTCTTGGCGTTCCAGCGCTCATCGGCCCAGGTGATCGCCACGGTGGCCACACCGTTGTTGACGGTGACCGTAGCGGCGGCGTTGTCGCCCAGCGCCTTGACCACCTTGCACTGCCAGGCGGCCACGTTCTGCGCGATGGTCACCGCAGCGACCGGCCGGGCGCAGACGCCGGTGGCACTCCTGCTGCCCGCGGAGAAGGTTGCGGTGGAGTACCACGCGGCCTGGTAGCGGTTGCTGCGCATCTGCTCGGTCAGGTCGTACGCCAGGTTGGTCGCTTGGGTGCGGTAGTTGGAGCTCTGCACGTAGCGCACGTTCATGGTCTGCAGCAGGGCGAAGCCCAACAGACCGAAGGCCAGCACGACCATCGCGATCAGCACTTCCAGCAGGCTGAAGCCACCTTGGTGGCGCCGGGCATTGAACGGGGAGCGGTTCTTCATGGGCAGGGTCCCTTGCTGCTGCTGGCCTGGCCGGAGGCGTTGATGGTGACCGTGCTCATCAATGGGTCCTTGCCGCATTTCTCCGGCCGCAGGGTGATGGCCTGGTCTCCGGCGGCGCGGCGGCGGCCACGGGCGTCGAAGGCGATCAATGCCTGTGGGCCGGTCGCGACCATGCCGGGGCTGACCTGGGTGAAGCGCAGGACGGTCTCACCCGTGTCGAACTGGCCGTTACCCGAGGTCGCACTGTTGCTGGAAGCGTCACTGAAAGCCAGCATGCCAGCCGACCAGTTGCCATCGCAGCTGGTTCCGTTGCTGCTGCCACAGACACCACCGCCCTGGTTGTTGCGCACCGCGTCGCTTCGCGCCAGGTTGACCAGTCCGATCAGTTCGTTGTGACCAGCGGAGACCCGGTTGGAACGGATCAGGCTCTGGAAGGCAGGAAATGCCGTGGTCACCAGAATTGCCAGCACGGCAATGGTGACTACCAACTCGACCAGCGTGAAGCCATTGGACCGGCGCAAAGACATTGGACGCTCCCCAGCGTGTTGGTGGCCACGATGGCGCACCGGCCTGCCGCCGGCAAGCGGCGGCAGGATGAACGGTCAGATCCGGGCGACGGGCGTCAAACCCTTGACATCCCGCCTTCCCCCACCGGTCCGGCGCGGTCCCCGCCGCGCCGTCCAGCCACCCTCGCCTCGCTTACGCCAGCACCTGGTAGCAGGGCTGGTATTCGCCGGAGATCTTCATCCGGCGCTGCTCGACGAAGGCACGCAGCAGCGCGTCCAGGGCCTGCATCATGTCGGGGTCGCCATGGATCTGGAACGGCCCGAACTCCTCGATGCGGCGCATGCCGTCTTCCTTCACGTTGCCGGCGACGATGCCCGAGAAGGCCCGGCGCAGGTCGGCTGCCAGCGCGTGCGGCGCACGCCCGTGGTGCAGGTCCAGCGCCGCCATCGCCTCGTGGGTCGGCACGAACGGCTGCTGGTATTCCCACGGAATCTCGATGGACCAGTTGAAGAAGAACGAATCCTTCTGCGCCAGGCGATGCTCACGCACGCGCTTGATGCCGGCCGACATCTTCTTGGCCACCGCCACCGGGTCGCCGATGACGATTTCGTAGCGCTCGGCCGCGGCGTCGCCCAGGGTCAGGCGGATGAAACGGTCGATCTGCTCGAAGTACGGCGCAGCGACGGTCGGGCCGGTCAGGATCAGCGGGAACGGCAGGTCCTTGTTCTCCTCGCGCAGCAGGATGCCGAGCAGGTACAGGATCTCTTCGGCGGTACCCACGCCACCGGCGAACACGATGATGCCGTGGCCGATGCGGACGAAGGCCTCAAGGCGCTTCTCGATGTCCGGCATGATCACCAGGTGGTTGACGATCGGGTTCGGCGACTCGGCGGCGATGATGCCCGGCTCGGTCAGGCCGATGTAGCGCGTCACGGTCCGGCGCTGCTTGGCGTGGGCGATGGTGGCGCCCTTCATCGGGCCCTTCATCGCGCCCGGGCCGCAGCCGGTGCAGATGTCCAGGCCGCGCAGGCCCAGCTCGTAGCCGACCTGCTTGGTATACAGGTATTCATCGCGCGAGATCGAGTGGCCGCCCCAGCAGACCACCAGGTTCGGATCACCCGGATTGAGGATGCGCGCATTGCGCAGCAGCCCGAACACCGCATTGGTGATGCCCTCGGACGACTCCAGCTCGGCCGCGTAGGCCGGGCCCATCTCGATGGCCATGTAGGCCAGGTCGCGGACCACCGCGAACAGCAGCTCGGCCACGCCGCGGATGATCTCGCCATCGACGAACGCCATCGCCGGCGCGTTGGCCAGGTCGATGCGCACGCCGCGATCCTGCTGTGCGACCTGGATGTCAAAATCGGGGTAAAGATCGCGCGCGGCGCGCGGATCATCGGAGGCACTGCCACTGGTCAGCACGGCCAGCGCGCAGCGGCGCAGCAGCTCGTGCATGCCACCACTGGAGGCGTCGCGCAGGCGCGCAACCTCGGCCCGCGACAGCACATCCAGGCCACCACGCGGGTAGATCCGCGCGTCCTGCACCGGCAGCGTCCGCGCTGCCTTTTCATTCGTTGTCATATCCACTTTTCTGCTTCCTTTAAGGTGTCCGACTGTACTGCCGCCCCCTTAAAAAGCAAAACGGCCGGGAAGCCCGACCGTTGGATAGGTGCGTCCCGCGTTCGCCGCTCCGGGACCGCTTCGGCGGCATCTGCGCCGCGCACGTGTCTGGATGCTACGCCGATGCACAACCTCCCGCAAGGACTTTCGCCTGAACGGAAAACGGCCGGGTTTCCCCGGCCGTCTCCCTTTACTGCATCAGGCTCTGACGGATCAGAACTTGTACTTCAGGGTCAGCTGCATCGACCAGCGCGACACACCGGTGTTGCCCTTGTCTTTCTTCTCTTGGTACGCAAAGCCTTACGGGCGGTTGTCCAGCAGCCAGCACTGATCTCCCGTGAGCGTCGGTGTTGGCGCGATGGGAACCGCAGCATAGGGATCGACAATCTCCCAGAGCTCGTACCCCTGATTGTAGCCATAGGGATAGTGATACGTAACCGACAACCGAGAAGGTGAACCAACGGGCATATCTTCCGTCCCGATCTGGTACCACCACAGTCGCTCGCCAATCGAAAGCGAGGTAAACCACTCAAGCACCTTTCCGTAGCGCTCCTGAACCGGCAGCCTGCAATCCACAAGAACAAATGCGAACTTATCCTGCTCCGGATTTGATCCGGTCGTGGAACCGCTGCCGCCCCCGTGCCCCGGGCAATATGACGGATTACACCAAGGGTCCGTATCGATTTGGGTCACATCATCGGATGCCGAAGCTGCCTGCACACCGAGTGACATTCCGAAAACGATGGTACTGATGATTACTCCTAACTTCACCTTCAACCTCCTCCAGTGAGTACCGCGGGTCAATCAAAATCCATATGCCGCTCAACAAGCTTCTCATCCTGAAGGGCTGTCACCCACTCGCGCACGGCACCGCTTCCATTGCATATCAAGTTCAAATAGAACTCGCGCGATTTTTCCAGGAATTCAAGCATTGGGCTCAGCTGAGTATCAGCCAGAAGATTTACTGCCACAACCATGTCTTGCTGCGCAGCCTTAAGATAGAGCGCAAGGAAGGACAGGAAGGGGCTTCCGGCACCTGCGGCCATAGCGAGCATCAATGCTCGCATCGTCCTTCCATTTCCATCCTCGAACGGATGGAGCATTGTCATCATGAAAACAAGAAGTATGACCCTCCCCTGCAAATGAAGGCGATCATGCAGCTTCTTGAGTTCTTTGACGTGGGCTTCGACGTCAATTCGCGAGGCAATGATGGCGTGCGCATCCCCAGGCCTTCCCACCCAAACTCGGTCGATTCGAAAGTTGCCAGACCTGATGGCCTCCGGTGCAGCCGCAGAATGCATGACTCTCAGCTGTGGTGCGCCAAACCCTCTGATCGCCGATTTCTGGCACGCCTTTGCAAATGTGGACCCTCGCCTGCACTTCAGGAAGCCGACAGGATCAGAGCGACATTCCGGACAATAACGAAATCTGCAATTCGCCACTCGGGAGCACAACTGATTGAATGAAACATGATCACCAGCATCCGGAACATCGATTGAAAAACTCGCGCGGGAAAGCAACGCAAGCGATTCCGACGGCAATCCGTACATAGCCTTCATTGGCCGCTCCACTCAGCATCCTTTCCCTTTTATAGCAGCCAGCTCCGCCAATTTCCATGACAACACTCACAGAGCAGCACGGCAAAAGAAAACGGCCGGGTTTCCCCGGCCGTCTCCCTTTACTGCATCAGGCTCTGACGGATCAGAACTTGTACTTCAGGGTCAGCTGCATCGACCAGCGCGACACACCGGTGTTGCCCTTGTCGTTGTTGTTTTCCTGGATGGTCGGGGTATCGGTGGCGCCGGTGAAGTTGTAGATGTACTTTCCGGTTGCCGGATCGATGCCTGCGTAGCTGGCCACGCGGGAGGTGGAGTTGAAACCGTAATCTTCAATACGGCCCCACTTCTTATTGAGCAGGTTGCCGACATTCATGATGTCCAGCGCCAGCTCACCCTTGTGCTCCTTCACGAAGCCCGGGAATTCCTGGGCGATGTGCAGATCGAAGCTGTTCACCCACTTGGTACGGAAGGCGTTTGCCGGAGCAATCTCGCCGCGGTACTTCTCCAGCTGCGGGTTGGCGGCAAGCCAGTCGAAGAAGGCCTTCTCCATCGCCGCACCACCGGTGAACTTGACGTCGCCCGGGCCGTTCGGCACGTAGAACAGGTCGTTGAAGTAACCGGCACCAGTGGTGGCGGCGGCATCGCCGTTCATGTCGTTGTAGTAGATGTAGCTGAACGGACGACCCGAACGACCTTCGTAGAACAGACCCACGGTGGTGTTGTAGTTGCCGAAGAACGCCTTCTTCCAGTTGATCGAACCGGTCACGCGATCCTTGATCGCGTAGCGCGAATCATAGGCCACGTTCTCGTTGGCGGTACCGATCAGGGTGCTGCCCCAGTTGGAGGTGTTCTGCGAGCTGGTCAGCGGACTGACTTCCTTCGCGGCGGTGTAGGTGTAGGCCAGCGACCAGCCCCAGTTCTCGGTCAGCGGCTTGTTCAGGCCGACGGTGAACTGACGGCTGCTGCCCTTGTCGGTGTTGCGCATCAGCAGCACGTCGCCCATGTCGCTCGGGCGGTTCTTCTTGCCACCCACGGTGCCACCGCCCACAGCCGTCGCGCCTTCACGGATGGAGCAGTTGGCGCCGGCGCACGGCACGTAGCCTGCGTCATTCCAGTACAGCTCACGACCGTCCTGGCCGATGCGGGTGTACGACGGGCCACCGGCGCTCTTGTACAGGTCCAGGCGCTCGAAGTAGATCGCGCTCTTGACCTTGGTGTACAGGAACTCAGCCGACGCAACGATGCCATACCACGGCAGCTCATGATCGAAGGCGATGTTGGACTTCCACACCGACGGCAGCTTCAGGTCAGGCGCAGCGATGTCCACGTTCTGACGAGCACCGGCACCCGCAGCCGGGATGTACGGCGGATTGGTGTTCGGGGTGAAAATGCCGGTCTGGTTACGAACGGTGTACTCGGTGTAGTTCAGGCCGGTGTTCTGGTAGGCACCTGCCAGCCACACGTTCGGGGCCGCGCCACCGAACAGGCCCACGCCGCCGCGCAGCTGGGTCGGACGATCGCTGTCGAAGGTGTAGTTGAAGCCGAAGCGCGGCTGCACCAGCTTGCTGTCGGGCAGCTGGGTGTTGTCGTAGCCGTACAGTTCCATGATGCGCGGGTTGTACAGCTTCTGCGTGCCGAAGTCCGGCATGTCGACGCGGACGCCGGCCTGCACGGTCAGGTTGCTGTTGATGGCCCAGCTGTCCTGGATGAACAGACCGGTGTTCTTCAGCGTGTACTTGGCCGGGATGTCGTCGTAGCTGCCGCCGGCGCGCGGCGCACGCACAACGTACTGGTTGACGCGACCTGCAGCGAAGTCGCTGAGGTTGTTGAACACATACGCGCCGTTGACGTTACGACCGTAGTAGTTCAGCAGGTCGTTGTCGGAGTAGTCGAAGCCGAACTTGACGGTGTGGTCGCCGACGTACCAGGTGGCGGCACCGAAGGCGCTCAGCTCCTTGCTCTCGACCGCGTTGACGTGCGAGTTCTGCTCGGTACCGAAGTACAGCGAGTCATTGCCGCTGGCGCCAAAACCACGGATCTGGATCTGCGGCAGGCTCGACGGCGTGGTACGGACCGAGGTGTATTCCTTGTGCGAGATCTTGAACTCGGTCGAGAAATTCTCGGACCAGTCGCTGAACAGCTCGCCCATCCAGGATTCATAGGTCTTCGGCTGCTGGTACCAGAAGCTGCTCAGCGAAACCGCGCTGTTGCTGATCTGCGGGAAGCGGACAACATTCTGCTCGAGCTTGTTGTAACGCACCGCGGCACGGTGGTTCTCGTTGATGTTCCAGTCGATCTTCAGCGCGTACTCTTCGACCTCGGTCTTGTTGGCCGGGGCGTTGAGCGAACCTGCGTCGAAGCCGTAACCGGTCGCGATCTGCTGCGCGCGGGTAATGTCGGCATCGGTGATGGTGCCCTTGCCGTACGGCGAATCGGTCAGGCTGACGCCCGGGGCCGAACGCTCCATCTTTTCGTAGTTGGCGAAGAAGAACAGCTTGTCCTTGACGATCGGGCCGCCGAAGGTCATGCCGTAGGTCTTTTCGTCATCAAAACCGTTGAAGCGGACATCGTCCAGGTTCTTGCGGACCATGTCCTTGTCGCGGTACGCGTAATACACGGTGCCGCCGAAGTTGTTGGTACCCGATTTGGTCACCGCATTGATCACCGCGCCCGTACCGCCGGCAATGGTGGTGTCGTAGTTGGCGATGTCGATGTTGATTTCCTGGATCGCATCCATCGACACCGGCTGACGCTCGGTCGGCAGGTTGTTGGATTCCAGGCCGAACGGATCGCCGGCACCGATGCCATCGATGCGGATCGCGTTGTAACGGGTGTTCTGGCCACCGACCGAGATCGCACCGTCGGCCTTGCTGACCTGCGAGATGCGCGGATCGAGGCGGATGTAATCCTGGATGTTGCGGTTCACCGACGGCAGCGACTCCAGCGTTTCGCGGTTGACGTTGGTGCCGGTGCCCATCTTGTAGGCGCTGAACAGGTCGCTGCCCACTGCGGCAGCCACGACCTGGACGGCATCCAGATTGGTGGCGGCAACATCGCCGGCCAGGTTGGCGTTGACCGTGTTGACCTGGTTCAGGTTGAGGTACACGCCCTCTTCGGTCTTGGTGCCCTCACCCGGCTTGGTGATGGTGATGGTGTACGGACCACCCACGCGCAGGCCGCGCGCGTTGTAACGACCCGACGCATCGGTGGTCGCACGCGAAACGGTGCCCGATTCGGTGTGGGTGATGGTGACTTCAGCACCAGCAACAGGCGCGCCCGCATTGGACACGACCTGGCCGCCGACACCGGCAGAGGTGCTCTGGGCGAAGGCGGGAGCGGCGGCGAGCGCAGCCACGAGACCAAGGGTGAGCTTGGACATCCGGAATGGGTGAGTCATTGTTCGGTAGCCTCGATGCGAGTTGGCGATGGCGGAAAAAAAGCGCATCCAAGCAGCCTTGCGGGCGGCTGTTCGGACATTTATCTGGGGTTCCCTACCGTGAACGGCAGCTGCCGCAACGGTTAACACTAGATTAACACGCTACGCTTTCAATGTGACGGTTGTGCGACAAACGGCACCGGATCGCAACGCTATCGTGACGGAATCTTCATTCCGCTTTACGAACGCCTTCACTCGTCGATGGCGGATTGCCCGCATCGAGCACCTGCCCGCGCCACGCCAGTCCAGCAGCGGACAACAGGGTCACGGCCGCTGCAGCGGCGGCCTCGGGGCCGCATGCGGCCGGGTCCTGGTCGATCGAATAGGCCCGCGCTCGCAGGGCGGTACGCAAGGGCCCGGGATACAGGCCACTCACCCGCACCGGGCTGCGGGCCAGCTCGTCATGCAGGCTGCCGATCAGCCCGCGCAGGCCGTGCTGGGCGGCACCGTAGCCGCCCCAGTACGCCTGCCCCACCCGCTCAGGGGCATCCACGGTGAACACCAGCGCCGCGTCTTCACGCTGGCGCAGCAACGGCAGGCAGGCCTGGGCCAGCCAGGCCGGGGCGGTCAGGGTGACGTGAACGGCGCGGGCAAAGCTGGCCGGGTCGGCCAGCTCGAACGGGGTCAGGCCGGGAAAGTGGGCCGCGCAGACCAGCAGGCCATCAAGGCGCCCCAGCTCCTGCGCCACCGCCTGGGCCAGTTCGGCATAGTCATCGGGACCGGCACCTTCCAGGTCCAACGGGTACAACAGGGGCTCCGGCCCAACCGCCTGCACCTGGGCGTAGACCCGGTCCAGCCTTCGTGGCTTGCGCCCCAGCAGGACCACGGTCGCCCCCGCCTCGGCGGCTGCAACAGCGGCAGCGCTGCCGAGCCCGCCGCCCGCACCGGCAATGAGCACCACACGGTCCTGCAACGGGCGGCCATCGAGCGCCCCGTCTGCCGGTGACGTCGATGGCCAGGCGCTCATCCCTGCGCAGCCTCTTCGACGATGCGCTTGAGCTCGCCGGCTTCGAACAGTTCCATGACGATGTCGCAGCCGCCGATCAACTCGCCGTTGATGAACAGCTGCGGGAAAGTAGGCAGATTGGAGAAGCGCGGCAGGTTGGCGCGGATCTCGGGCTCTTCCAGCACGTTGACCGTGCGCAGCGCAACGGCGCCTGCGGCCATCAAGGCCTGCACGGCGCGACTGGAGTAGCCGCACATGGGGTATTGCGGGGTGCCCTTCATGAACAGCACGAGCGGGTAACGATCCACCTCGGCCTGGATTTGCTGCATTACCGCCACACCTCACTCCTTGCTTCGCCGGACAAACCAACCGTGATGGTCGGCTAGACTGCCCACGGTAGCTGCCATTGTAAGCCGATGGTACCGGCTGCCGCCGCCCCCTGGCCACGAACCTGTCCATGCCCGTCGAACTGCCCGCCCTGCCCTACCTGCCCTCGTCCCTGCAGCCGCACCTGTCGGCACAGACCGTGGAACTGCATCACGGCCGCCACCATCGCACCTACGTCGACGCGGTCAATGCCGCCATTGTCGGCACCGAATGGGAAGAATCCACACTGGAGGACATTGTCCGCCACGCCCAGGGCGCGCTGTTCGATGCCGCCGCCCAGGCGTGGAACCACGGCTTCTACTGGCAATGCCTGCGCCCGCGCGGCGGTGGCGAGCCGCAGGGCCGCCTGGGCGAACTGGTCAAGCGCCAGTTCGGCGACGGCCAGCGTCTGCGCGAAGAGTTCAATCGAACCGCGCTTGGCCTGTTCGGCTCCGGCTGGGTGTGGCTGGTGCAGCACCCCGGCGGGCAGCTCGGCCTGCAGGCCACCCGCAATGCGGGTACGCCGCTGACCGGCGACAGCACGCCGCTGCTCTGCTGCGATGTCTGGGAGCACGCGTACTACACCGACTACCAGAATGATCGTGCACGCTATCTGGAAGCATTCTGGCAACTGGTGAACTGGGAATTCGCCGAGAGCCAGCTGCGCTGAGACCGACGGGCATCCGCATCCGCCGGGCATGGCCCGGCGCTACCGGCATCACGCCTGGCCGTGGTGGATGCCCATCCTGGTCGGCCCCGCTCTGGTAGATGCCCACCTTGGTGGGCGTTGCTCTGGTAGATGCCCACCTTGGTGGGCGTTGCCGGCCAGCGACCGGCACTACCGGGTTCAGCGGCGCCTGCCGGCCGACGGCCGGCATCACCTCGGTCAGCCGTTACGCAGCGCGTGTACCGCGGGAGCCACCTGGGCCTGGCGGTCGAGCTCCAGGCCTACCTGCTCCAGCGCGTCAGCCAGTGCATCGGCATCATCATCACGCAGGGTGGCGTGACCCACCTTGCGGCCGTCACGCGATTCCTTGCCGTAATCGTGCCAATGGCCACTGGCCTGCTGCAGCACCGGCGTCGGGTCGGGCATTGCCCCCAGCCAGTTCAGCATGCAGGCATGGCCGAGCATGCGGGTACTGCCCAGCGGCAGGCCGAGCACCGCACGCAGGTGGTTCTCGAACTGGGAGGTTTCGCTGCCTTCGATGGTCCAGTGACCGGAGTTGTGCACGCGCGGCGCCATCTCGTTGGCCAGCAGTTCACCGTCGCGGCAGAACAGTTCCAGAGCGAACACACCCACGTACTGCAGGTGTTCGGCAACACGACGGGCATAGCCGATCGCTGCTTCGTGCTCGGCAGCGGACAACACCGCCGGTGCGACGCTGGCCGACAGCACGCCGTCGACATGCCAGTTGCCGGTGACCGGCCAGGCCTGGAAGCCGCCATCGCGGCCACGCACGGCAACCACGCTGACTTCGCGCTGGAAGGCGACAAAGCCCTCGAGGATCAGCCCGGTGCGCTCGACCTGCGCCCCCAGGGCCTGCCATGCCGCATCGATGTCCGCTTCGCTGCGCAGGCGGAACTGGCCCTTGCCGTCGTAGCCCAGGCGGCGGGTCTTGAGGATGCACGGCAGGCCGAATTCGGCGGCCCTGGCAGCCAGCTCGTCGCGGCTGCGGATATCGGCGAAGGCCGGCAGCGGAATGCCCAGCTGCTGGAACAGGGTCTTCTCGCTCAACCGGTCCTGGGCCACCGCCAGCGCCGACGGCGGCGGGTAGACCGGCACTCGGTCGGCCAGCCATTGCGCGCTGTCCGCCGGCACGTTCTCGAAATCGAAGGTGATCACATCGACTTTGGCGGCGAAGTCCGCCAGTGCCTGGCGATCATCGAAGGCACCCACGGTGAGCGGTGCCAGCGGGCCACTGCAGGCGTCGGCCGCCGGATCATACAGTTCGAAGCGCAGTCCCAGCGGCGCACCGGCCAGGACCATCATGCGGGCGAGCTGGCCGCCGCCGAGGATGCCGACGGTCAGGCTCATTGGCGCGGATCGTCGTGGGCCATCACGTCTTCGGTCTGGCGCGCCCGGAAGCTGTCCAGCGCCTGGCCGATGGCCGGCTGGTCGCTGGCCAGCATCGCGGCGGCGAACAGTGCGGCATTGGACGCACCGGCATTGCCGATGGCGAAGGTGGCGACCGGGATGCCGGCCGGCATCTGCACGATCGACAGCAGCGAATCCATGCCGTTGAGGGCCTTGGACTGCACCGGCACGCCCAGCACCGGCACCGCGGTCTTGGCCGCGATCATGCCCGGCAGATGCGCGGCACCGCCGGCGCCGGCGATGATCGCGCGCAGCCCGCGCGAACCGGCCTGCTCGGCATAACTGAACAACACATCCGGCGTCCGATGCGCGGACACCACCTTCACTTCGAACGGAACACCCAGAGCTTCAAGCTTCTGGGCGGCGTGCTGCATGGTTTCCCAGTCGGAGCGGGAACCCATGACGATGCCGACAAGCGGCGCGATCGGGTTGGGGGTCATTGGCCGTCACCTGCCTTAAAGACGTATTCTAGCCATCTTCCACGCAAGACGAAGAACCATGGATCGCAAGCTGCTCGACCTGCTGGTATCGCCCGACACCCGCCAGCCCCTGTCCCTGCTGGATGGCAAGGGCCTGGAAGCCCTCAACCGGGCGATCGCCGCCGGTTCCGTCAACCGCGCCGATGGCAACCCGCTGGCGCAGCCGCTGCGCGAAGCCCTGGTCACCCGCGACCGCAAGCAGGTGTTCCGCGTCGACGACGGCATCCCGGTGCTGCTGGCCGAAGAAGCCATCCCGACCGCACAGATCGCCGACTTCCCGGCCGCATGAGCGCGCTGCCGACGCCGGATCCAGCCGTCGTCGCGGCCGATGTCGCCCGCGCGTTGGCCGAGGACCTGGGCAGCGGTGACGTCACCGCCGCCCTGCTGCCCGACCAGCCCGACAGCGCCTACCTGCTGTGCAAGCAGGATGCGGTGATCGCGGGCCGTGCGTGGTTCGATGCCACCCATCGCGCACTCGATGCGGACGTGCAGATCGAGTGGCGGGTGGCCGAAGGCGACAGCGTCAGGGCCGGCACCGTGCTGGCCCTGCTGCATGGGCGCAGCCGCAGCCTGGTCAGCGCCGAACGCACCTCGCTGAATTTCCTGCAGACCCTGTCCGGCACTGCCACCACCACGGCCCGCTACGTGGCTGCGGTGGAAGGTACAGGCACGCGCATCCTTGATACCCGCAAGACCCTGCCCGGCATGCGCTTGGCCCAGAAATACGCGGTGCGGTGCGGGGGTGGCGACAACCATCGCTTCGGCCTGTACGACACGGTGATGCTGAAGGAGAACCACATCCGCGCGGCCGGTTCACTGGCTGCCGCTGTGTCGGCCGCCCGCCAGCAATGGCCACAGCTGCCGCTGGTGGTCGAGGTCGAGGACCTGGAACAGCTGCGGCAGGCGCTGGAAGCCGGCTGTGAACGCATCCTCCTGGACGACTTCAGCCCGGAACTGCGGCGCGAAGCGGTGCGCATCACCGAAGGCCGCATTCCACTGGAGGTGTCCGGCAGCGTCGGCCTCGGTGGCCTGCGCTCGATCGCCGAAGATGGGGTGGACTGCATTTCCATCGGCGGCCTGACCAAGCACGTGCAGGCAATCGACCTGTCGTTGAAACTGGGTCCGCCACCGGGTTGAGGGTGGATTCGCGGATCGTGATGTTGCCGGCCAGCGGCCGGCACCACCGTTCTCACACCCGGCGTTCACAACGGCGCTGCGACGCTGCGGCCATCCCCCACAGGAACCGCGCATGCGCCGGATGCTCTTGCCTGCCTGCCTGCTGCTGGCCGCGACGCCTTTCTCGGCCGCCGCTGTCGAAGCCTGCGATGTCCCACCGCGTTTCGGCCTGAGCCCATTGGCGGTCGCCATCCGCAACACCGCCTGCAACGAGCATAGGCTCTGGTATCGCCCCTTCATCGACCGTGACGGCCGCGCCGCCAGCCTCAGTGTCACCGAGGCCGAAGGCGATCATCTGGCCGACAACGGCCTGATCGCCTGGCAACGGGTCACCAGCTACTGGCGCGAAAGCGGCACGCTCAACGCACTGGGCAGCCAGCCCGGCGCCAGCAGCTGCCTGGCGCCGCTGGGCACGCGTTACACCGACAGCGATTGCCGCGCCTTCCTGATCGACAATCCGTGGTCGGCGGCCTTCATTTCCTGGGTGATGGTGCGTGCCGGCGTACCCGGCTTCAATGCTTCCCCACGCCATATCGACTACATCCGCGACGCCTACCAGGCAGGCCCTTCCGGCGTGCCCTACCGCCTGGTGGACCCGGCCACCGCCAAGCCTGCGCCGGGCGATCTGCTGTGCTTCCTGCGCGACCGCAGCAGCACGCTCAGTTACAGCGGATTGGTGCAGGCCCTGGGCAACGGCTCGGTCGGCCATTGGAAATCGCATTGCGAAGTGGTGGTGGCGGCCAACCTCGGTGGCGACCAGACGCTTTACCTGGTGGGCGGCAATGTCATGAACACCGTGGCGATGCGCCTGCTGCAACTGGATCGCACCGGCACGATCAAGCTGCCGCCGCCGCGCGAGCGCGACACCACCGGCATCGACCCGACCTGCACACCGGGCCGTGAGGACGAATGCAGCTTCAACCGGCAGGATTGGGCCGCGCTGCTGCAGTTGAATGCCACTGCGCCGCGGGTCGCACCGCTTCCGCCGGCGATACCCGCTGCGCCGGCACCGGTGCCGCTGCAGCCGGCAACGGAGCCTGGCAGCAATCGCTGAGCAGATGCCGCTTGATCCGGTCGCCATTCGTCGCCATCTTTGGCGGATCGACACCTGACGGCTGATGCCATGCCCACCCTGCTGTTCCTGCTGATTGCCGGCGGTATCGTCTACTTCTTCTGGAACGCAGCGCGTTCGGCCGCCGAACGTGCGATCGAGCTGGGCCGCAACGCCTGCCGCGCCGCCGATGTGCAGTGGCTGGACCAGGCGGTGCACGCCACGGGCCTGCGCCTGTCGCGCGGGGAAGACGGACGCCTCGGCTTCGAACGCACCTTCAAGTTCGAGTATTCCTACGACGGCATCGATCGCCATGTCGGCCGCATGGTGCTGCGCGGCGACCAGCTGGTTTCCTTCACCGGCCCGGGCGCGGCGCGGATCAGCCAGATCCGTGCGGACAACGAAGAGGCCGAGGATGTGTAGGGGCTGAAGGTGTGCCGACCAACGGTCGGCCCCACCATTACTTGACCACGCGCAGGGTCGGACGGCCTTTCGGCGGCGGACCAGCGGGCGGCGTGTCGTCCGGCGGCGCCTGCTCATCGTCGTGCAGCTCATCACTGGCCGGCGCCGGCTCGCCACCGGGAATGTCATCCGGCAGGGCCATGCCCTGCCCGGTTTCGCGGGCATATACCGCCAGTACGGCGCTGATCGGCACCTGCACCGGATAGCTGGTGCCGGAGAAGCGCGCCGAGAAGCTCACCGACTCGTTGTCGATCACCAGCCGTACCACCGCGCGTTCGGCGATGTTGAGCACCACCCGGCCATCCTTGATGGCTGAAGGCGGAACCTGCACGCCGGGAACGCCGGCGTCGACCAGGATGTGCGGCGTCAGCTGGTTGTCATTGATCCATTCCACCAGGGCCCGCAACAGGTACGGTCGGTGGCTGGTCATGTGGAAGAAGTCTTCGGTCATGCGTGAAGTGTAGCGCCCGACGCCCCGGCCGGGGCGGATCGCCTGCACGCCGGTCGGCGTGCAGACGGGAAAGCGGATGGCGGATCAGCCCGGCAGATCGCGCAGTTTCTTTTCCTGATCGGTCAGGCTGCGGACGAAACCGGGGTGGCGGAAGATCCGGTTGCCATAGTCCTCGATCGCCTTGCCGTCCTTCGGCAACGGCACATCCAGCGACTGCAGGCGCCAGATGATCGGGGCCATCGCGCAGTCGGCCAGGCTCATTTCCGGGTTGAGGAAGAACTTGCTGGCCTTGAACAACGGCAGCGAGGCCGTCAACAGTTCCTTCAGCCGCTTGCGCCCTGCCTCGGCCTGGGTCTTGTTGCCCAGCTGGATCGCCTGCACCTGCGGCACCCAGTCGTGTTCGATACGCAGCATGGCCAGGCGGATGCGCGCGCGCGACAGCGGGTCGACCGGCATCAGCGGCGGATGCGGATAGCGCTCGTCCAGATACTCGCTGACCACCGACGCGGCATACAGCACCAGCTCGCGCTCGACCAGGGTCGGCACCGAGTGGTACGGATTGAGATCGATCAGATCTTCCGGCGGGTTCTGTGGATCCACCGGTACGAAGTCGAAACTCACGCCCTTGGCCGCCAGCACCAGGCGCACACGGTGGCACAGTACATCGTCGTTCGAGGAAAACAGCGTCAGTGTATTGCGCATGCGTACGCTCGCCGCCATCAAAGGCTCTCCTACGACAGGAGACCGCCTGCCGTATCGGCGCCGCCAGCACCGTGCTGACGGTCGACTCCTCCCCGAGTGTGCAACCGACCATCACAAAAGCCAATAGGCCCGTTGCGATGGCCGGCCCTGGATCAGTGCACGTCCTTCCAGTATTCCTTCTTCAACAGGTACACCAGGAAGGTCAGCAGGGCCAGGAACAGGATCACCCAGACACCGAGCTGCTGCCGCTTCAGCGCAGCCGGCTCGCCGGCGTATTCAAGGAAGTTGGTGATGTCGCGCACGGCCTGGTCGTACTGCGCCGCATCGACCGAACCCGGGCTTTCAATGCGCAGGCCCGTCACCGGCGGGTCCATGCCCGCTGCTTCGGCCTTGCCATGTACCGCATGCTGCAGGCCCTGCATCTCCCACAACGGATTGGGCATGGATGCGTTGGCAAACAGCGCATTGTTCCAGCCCAGCGGGCGGCTGCTGTCCAGGTAGAACGACTTCAGGTAGGTGTAGATCCAGTCGCTGCCGCGCACCCGGGAAATCAGGCTCAGGTCCGGCGGCATCTTGCCGAACCACTTTTCGGCCTGCTCCTTGGGCATCGCCACCGGCACCGGATCGCCGATCGCCGAGCCGGTGAAGTTGAGGTTGTTCATCACCTCTTCCTCGCTCAGCCCCAGGTCCTCGCCCATCCGCGAATAGCGCAGGTACTTCAGTGCATGACAGCCACTGCAGTAGTTCATGTACAACTGGGCGCCGCGCTGCAGCGACGCCCGGTCACCCAGGTCGTTACCGGCCTGCAGGAGCTTGGTGCCGCCCTCGGCGGCCATGGCCAGGGTACTGCCCAGCATCAGGGCGGCCGCCAGGGCCAGCCGGACCATCCAGCGCTCAGTCATGCGTGGTCACCCTTTCCGGTACCGGCTTGGTCTTGTCCAGCCTTGTCCATATCGGCATGGTGATGAAGAAGGCGAAGTACAGGAAGGTCAGCACCCGCCCGACATAGGTCTCGTGTGCATCGGTACCAGGACCGGAACCGATCACCATCAGCCACGCAAAGCACACCACGAACATGCCCAGCAGGCCGCGCGACAGCCAGCCGCGGTAGCGGTAGGACTTGACCTTGGCCCGGTCCAGCCAGGGCACCAGGAACAGGATGGCGATGGCCGAGAACATCACGATCACGCCACCCAGCTTGTTGGGCACCACCCGCAACATCGCGTAGTACGGCGTGTAGTACCAGACCGGCTTGATGTGCTCGGGGGTGACCAGGCGATTGGCTTCGGTGAAGTTGTCGTGTTCCAGGAACAGGCCACCGAAGGCTGGTGCGAAGAAGATGATGAAGGCCGCGATGATCAGCAGGAAGCCCGCACCGACGCCGTCCTTGAGTGTGTAGTAGGGATGGAACGGGATGCCGTCGGTCGGCGCGTTCGGCGACCAGCGGTTGCCCTTCGGGCCCTTCTTGATCTCCACGCCATCGGGATTGTTCGATCCCACTTCATGCAGCGCGCCCAGGTGCAGCACCACCAGCAGCAGCAGGACCAGCGGCAGCGCGATCACGTGCAGTGCGAAGAACCGGTTGAGCGTGGCGTCGCTGGGCAGGTAATCGCCCATGATCCATTCGGTCAGGCCGTTGCCGATCACCGGAATGGCGCCGAACAGCGAGATGATCACCTTGGCGCCCCAGAACGACATCTGGCCCCACGGCAGCACGTAGCCCATGAAGGCTTCGGCCATCAACACGAGGTAGATCAGCATGCCCAGGATCCACACCAGTTCGCGTGGCTTCTGGTAGCTGCCGTACAGCAGCCCGCGGAACATGTGCAGGTAGACCACGATGAAGAACAGCGAGGCACCGGTGGAGTGCATGTAGCGGATCAGCCAGCCCCACTCCACGTCACGCATGATGTATTCGATGGAGGCGAATGCTTCGGCGGCATTCGTCTTGTAGTGCATGGTCAGGAAGATGCCGGTGACGATCTGGTTGACCAGCACCAGCAGCGCCAGCGAGCCGAAGTAGTACCAGATGTTGAAGTTCTTCGGCGCGTAGTACTCGCTGACGTGCTTGCGATAGATCGGCATCAACCCCGGCGCGCGGGCATTGACCCAGTCGGCCACGCCGGTGGCGGTACGGCTGAGGATGTTGGACATCAGGCAGCCCCCTGCGGATCGACACCGATGATGATGGTGTTGTCGTCCTGGTAGTGGTGCGCGGGCACCTTCAGGTTGATGGGTGCGGGCACGTCCTTGAAGACGCGGCCGGACATGTCGAAGCGCGACTTGTGGCAGGGGCAGAAATAGCCACCCTTCCATTGCGGATCGTAGGGCTCGGGGCGGATTTCACCCACCATTTCCGGCGAACAGCCCAGGTGCGTGCAGAGACCGACCAGCACCGAGATCTCGGGCTTGATCGAGCGCAGCTCCGGGTTCTGCTTGAGCACGTACTCGGGCTGCTGGTCCTTCTCGCCGGACTCGGGGTCCTTCAAGCGGCCATCCAGCCCATGCAGCGCGTCAAGGATCGCCCTGGACCGTTTGACGATCCAGATCGGCTGGCCACGCCATTCCACGATCAGGCGTTGGCCTTCCTGCAGGGCGCTGATGTCGGCCACCACCGGTGCGCCGGCAAGCTTGGCGCGGGCACTGGGGTTCCAGGATTTGATGAAAGGAACTGCGGTGAATCCGACGCCGACGGCGCCCACCACGGCTGTGGTGGCAGTAAGAAAACGCCGACGTCCGGTGTTGACTGGATCGTGTACCCCATCGTTGGCCATCCGGCACTCCGATATTGATTAGGTAGCTTTAAGGCTGCCAGCGGTTCCGGTGGGGGCCAGAGCCGCATTGAATCTCGGTCGAGTGTAGCGGAACCGTTGCGCGCCACACAACGCATTGCAACAACATAGTTTGCGGGGTTGCCGGCCAGCGGCCGGCACTACCTGTTCAAAGGTGTGCCGACCAACGGTCGGCACCTACTGCTTGCTCAGCACCGTGCGATAGCGCTCGGCCAGCTGGCCGACCCGGCGCACGTAATACTGGGTCTCGCTGTAGGGCGGCACGCCGCGATGACGATCAACGGCGCCCTCGCCTGCGTTGTAGCCGGCAGCGGCCAGGGTCAGGTCTCCATTGAAACGCTTCAACAGCCACGCCAGATACTGCACACCGCCACGGATGTTCTGCCCCGCGTCGTAGGAATCGCTGACGCCGAAGCGCGCGGCGGTGGGCGGCATCAGCTGCATCAGGCCCTGGGCGCCGGCACGGCTGAGTGCGGTCGGGTTGTAGGCCGACTCGGCATGGATGATCGCGCGTACCACGGCCTCTTCCACCCCGAATTCGCGTGCGGCCGCGGTGATCTCGCTCTGGAAGGCCGTGGTGTTCAGGCGCACGCTGCCGAAATCGACGCGCGGATTGACCCCGCAGGCGTAACAGCGCTCCATGAAACTGTAGCGGATGGTCCGCACCGGGCCGAGGTTGGCGACCTGGGTCGGGCGTGCGCTGGTGTAGTGGCGCACCCCGTCCTGCATGTACGAATAGACCTGTCCGCTGACCATCCTGCCGCCGCGTGGACTGGCCGGCGTAGAGGTCGTTGCGGGTGCCGGGGTCGCTGCGACAGCAGGACTGGCCGCAGCGGCGGCAACCGCGACCGGATTACGCTCGGCGCTGGCCACCACTGCAGCAGGTGCCGCAGGTGCTGGTAGCGGCGCCGGCGCCGGCGTGGCAACGGGAGCGCGCGCTGCCCTGCCCGCGCTGCGGGTGTAGCTGATGGTGCTGCATTGGGCACCGGCCACCCGCTTGCTGACATAGCTGGTGACACCGTCGGCGCCGAGGCACTTGTACAGGGTACCGGCGCTGGCCGGCGCAGCGGTCAGCGCAGCGATGATGATCGCCGTTATCCCCAGTCTCCCCTTCATGGCCGCGAGTGTCCCAGCTTCGCTGCGGCTTGCCAAGGGCGCCGGCTCAGACCGTGACGGCGGGCACGGCCAGGACCTGGCCAAGCCCGGCCAGGCGCTGGGCCAGCTCCTCGCGCAGCTCGTCCGGCGTGGTCCACACCGCCACCGGCAGGCGATCCAGGCTGAGGATCTGCGCCAGCATCATGCCGCGGCTCTCCGCGCCCATCCGCAACAGGCAATGTTCTGGCCCGTCGGCCTCCAGCACACCGCACCAGGGCGGAATGCGCCCGGTCAGCTCCGCCTCGCTGCCAGCCAGGCGCAGGACGGCCTGCAGCGCGAACGGCGCCTGGCTGACCGCCTGCCGCACCATCACATCCGGTGGCGCCGGAGTGCGCCGATGCAGGCCAGGCTCTGGCAGCGAACGCACTGCGCCCATCCGGTCCACGCGCAGCGTGCGCCAGTCCTGCCGCCCCAGGTCCCAGGCCAGCAGATACCAGCGCCGTCCGTAGTTGACCAAGTGCTGGGCCTCGACTTCGCGTTGCGTCACCGCGTCCTGCGCGCTGCGGTATTCGAAGGCCAGCCGCGCGGCCTGCCGGCAATGCTGGGCCAGCCGCCCGAGCAGGCGCGCGTCGGTGGATGGCAGGTCGGAGAGGGTTGCGGTGGCGGCATGTACTTCGCCGGCCTGCTGGCGGCGACGCGCCGGCACCAGCGGGTCGAGCTTGGACAGCAGGCCGCGTGCGGTGTCGTCGATGCCGGACACCGTGGCCGACGCCGCGCGCAGGGCAATCGCCAGTGTGGTGGCCTCCTCCTCATCCAGCAGCATCGGCAGCACCGGCGCACCGGCGCCCAGCCGGTAGCCGCCACCTACACCGGCCGAGGCCTGTACCGGATACCCCAGCTCACGCAGGCGCTCGACATCGCGACGGATGCTGCGCCGGTCCACGCCCATGCGCTCGGCCAGCTCGGCGCCGGACCAGTGACGGCGGGCCTGCAGCAGGGAAATCAGGCGAAGCAGGCGATGGGCGGTATGGCGCATGACGGATCGCGGACAGAAGTCGTCCGCAATTGTGCCCCAGCATGGGCCCCACTTCACCACCACCTGCAGGGAGCAATGCCATGACGTCACGCCAGATCACCCTCTACCACGCCGCCCGTTCACGCTCGAGCGGCGCTGTCGCCCTGCTCGAAGCGCTGGGTGCCGACTACCGCATGCAGGTGCTGGACCTGAAGGCCGGTGCCAACCTGGCCCCGGCCTATCTGGCGATCAACCCGATGGGCAAGGTGCCGGCCATCGTCCACAACGGCGCCCTGGTGACCGAGCAGGTGGCGATCTATCTGTACCTGGCCGACCTGTACCCGGAAGCCGGGCTGGCACCGCCGATCGGCGACGCCCTGCGCGGCCCTTACCTGCGCTGGATGGCCTTCTATGGCGCCTGTTTCGAGCCGGCGATGATCGACAAGGCCATGCATCGCGAGCCGCCGCCGCGCCTGATGTCGCCCTACAACGATGCCGATACGGTGCTGCAGGTGATCGAAGCGCAGCTGGCGCAGGGACCGTACCTGCTGGGCGAGGTGATGAGTGCGGCCGACGTGCTGTGGGGCAATGCGCTGGCATGGACCAGTGCGTTCGGCCTGGTGCAGCCAGCACCGGCGACGGCCGCCTATATCGATCGGATGAGCGCGATGACCGCGTTTGATCGTTCGCGGCAGATCGATGCGGAGCTGATCGCGGCGTAAGAGCACTCGCCGGGCACGGGCCCGGCGCTACAGAACGGGACGGGATGCAGGTAGCGCGGGGCCATGCCCCGCGAGCGCCCAGCGCGGCGCCGCCGGCGTTGCGCCGGGCGCACGCCCTGGGATGCGGGTAGAATCGCCCCTTTCCCGCCACCCGAATGGATTAAGCGCCATGACCGGGACGCCAGACGTCTTTCCGCCCGCCGCCCAGGGCGGCACTCCGCTCGTTGCCCTGCCCTCTGGTCCGCGCAAGCCCGACCAGGTGAAGGGCAAGCTGTACATCAAGACCCACGGTTGCCAGATGAACGAGTACGACTCGGCCAAGATGGCCGACGTGCTCGCCGCCAGCGATGGCCTGGAACTGACCGATCGCCCGGAAGACGCCGACGTCATTCTGGTCAATACCTGCTCGATCCGCGAAAAGGCGCAGGAGAAGGTGTTCAGCCAGCTGGGCATCTGGAAGAGCCTGAAGAACCAGGGCCGCGAGGTCATCATCGGCGTAGGCGGTTGCGTGGCGTCGCAGGAAGGCGAGGCGATCATCAAGCGTGCGCCGTTCGTCGACCTGGTGTTCGGCCCGCAGACGCTGCACCGCCTGCCGGAACTGATCCGCGCCCGTCGCGAGCAGCAGCGCCCGCAGGTGGACATCAGCTTCCCGGAAATCGAGAAGTTCGATCGCATGCCCGAACCGCGTGCCGATGGCGCGTCGGCGTTCGTGTCGATCATGGAAGGCTGCTCCAAGTACTGTTCGTTCTGCGTGGTGCCCTACACGCGTGGTACCGAAGTCAGCCGCCCGTTCGAAGACGTGGTGGTGGAAGTGGCACAGCTTGCGGCACAGGGCGTGCGCGAGATCAACCTGCTCGGCCAGAACGTCAACGCCTACCGTGGCCCCTATGGTGACGGCGAGCTCGCCGACCTCGGCCTGCTGATCCGCACCATCGCCGAGATTGACGGCATCGGTCGCATCCGCTTCACCACCTCGCATCCGCTGGAGTTCAGCGATTCGTTGATCGACGCGTTCCGCGACGTGCCGCAGCTGGCCAACTTCCTGCACCTGCCGGTGCAGGCAGGCAGCGACCGCGTGCTGTCAGCGATGAAGCGCGGTTATACCGCACTGGAATTCAAGTCGAAGATCCGCAAGCTGCGTGCGGTGCGCCCCGATATCTCGATCAGTTCGGACTTCATCGTCGGTTTTCCCGGCGAGACCGATGCTGATTTCGAGAAGACCATGAAGCTGATCGAGGATATCGGCTTCGACCACAGCTTCTCCTTCATCTATTCGCGTCGCCCGGGCACGCCGGCTGCAGACCTGGAAGACACGATCAGCGACGCGGAAAAGCATGCGCGCCTGTCGCGGCTGCAGGAACGGATCAACGCGCATGCCGCGCAGATCTCCGAAAAGATGGTCGGCAGCGTACAGACCGTGCTGGTGGAAGGCCCCTCGCGCAAGAACCCGAACGAACTGACCGGCAAGACCGAGAACATGCGTTCGGTGAACTTCCCGGCGCACCCGCGCCTGATCGGCCAGTTCGTGGACGTGGTGATCACGGAAGCGATGACCAACTCGCTGCGCGGGCGCGTCGTGACGGAATAAGGTGTGCCGGCCAACGGTCGGCACCCACCGCAATTGATGCCGGCCAACGGTCGGCACCCACCGCAATTGATGCCGGCCAGCGGTCGGCACCTACCGGGGTGGATGCCGACCGTTGGTCGGCGTGCTTCAATCCAGGCGTTTGCGGAAGCGCAGGATGGCCAGGGTCATCATCGCGACGATGAACACCAGCAGTGCCAGCGCGTCCGGCCACAGCTCCCACAGCGAAGCACCGCGCAGCATGATGCCGCGTACCAGGCGCAGGAAATGGGTCAGCGGCAATACTTCAGCCAGCCACTGCACCGGCCGGGGCATGCCGGCGAACGGGAACATGAAGCCCGACAGCAGGATGGAGGGCAGAAACAGGAACAGGGTCATCTGCATGGCCTGGAACTGCGAACGCGCCCGGGTTGAAATCAACAGGCCCAGCGCCAGGTTGGCCAGCACCAGCAGCACGGCGGCAAGATAGACATCCAGCAGGCTGCCGCGGATCGGGACCTCGAACAACCACGTGCCCAGCAGCAGCACCAGGGTGGTCTGCAGCAGACCGATCGCCGCGTAGGGCAATACCTTGCCGACCATCAGTTCGCCGCGCGATACCGGCGTGGCGATCAGCAGCTCCATGTTGCCGCGTTCGCGCTCGCGTACCACCGCCACTGCAGTGAACATCACCAGGGTCATGGTCAGGATCACTCCGATCAGGCCGGGCACGATGTTCACCGCGGACCGTCGTTGCGGATTGTAGAAGCTGATGACGCTTACCGGCCCGCTGGCAATATTGCCCTCGCGCAGCGGCCGTGTGTTGCTGGTCGGCCGCGTGTCCAGCGGTACCTGCGCCAACTGGATCGCCGCACTCTGCACCACCGTGTCGCTGCCATCGACCAGTACCTGCACCGCTTCGCGGCCTTCGTAGCGGCGTCGTTCGAAATCGGCGGGAATCACGATGCCCACGCTGATCCGGCCCCGTCGCAACGCCTCCATCAGCTCGTCGGGCGTATAGGCCTGTGCGCGCGGGGCGATCACACCGGTGGCAACCATGTCCTGCACCAGGGCGCGAGAAGCCGCACTGTTGGCCTGGTCGGCGATGCCGGCATCCAGGTGCCGCAGGTTGAGGTTGATCGCATAGCCGAACAGCAGCAACTGCATCACCGGGATGCCGATGATCATCGCCAGGGTGATCCGGTCGCGGCGCAGCTGGCGCAGCTCCTTGAGCATGATCGCCCACAGCCGTCGCAGGCTCATGCCGCCGGCTCCCGACCACGGCCACGGGTGGCGGCAACGAAGACGTCTTCCAGGTTGGGCGCCACCGGTTCGATGCTGGCCTGCGGATCGGCGTCGGCAAGGGCCTGCGCCAACATGCGGGTATCGGCCGCGCCCTCGCTGCACAGCACGCGCAGTTCGGTGCCGATCTGCGCCACGCTGAGCACGCCCGGCAGCGCCGCCAGCGCGCGGCTGGCCTGCCGGGGTTGCGCGGTGGTGACGGCCAGGGTGCGACCCTGCAGCTGCGCGCACAGTTCGGCCGGCGTGCCATCGGCTACCAGGGCACCGCGATCAAGGATCGCCAGCCGGTGGCAGCGTTCGGCCTCGTCCATGTAATGGGTGGACACCAGCACCGTGGTGCCGGCATCGGCGAGTTCGAACAGCGCCTCCCAGAAATCGCGACGCGACTCGGGATCGACCGCACTGGTCGGCTCATCCAGGAACAGCAGTTCCGGCGCATGGATCACCGCACCGGCCAGCGCCAGCCGCTGCTTCTGCCCACCACTGAGGGTGCCGGCCAACTGCACCTGGCGGTCCTGCAGGCGATACTGCAGCAGCAGCGCATCGACCCGTTGCCGCGCCTGCGCGCGTGGCAGATCCTGGATGGCGGCAAGAAATTCCAGGTTCTCCCGCACCGACAGGTCTTCGTACAACGAAAAACGCTGGGTCATGTAGCCGATGCGGCGGCGCAACGCCTCGGCCTGCGCCGGGATCGCCAGGCCCAGCACGTCGATCTCGCCCGAGCTCGGCTCAAGCAGCCCGCACAGCATGCGGATGGTGGTCGATTTGCCCGAGCCGTTCGGGCCGAGGAAGCCGTATACCTGCCCACGCGGCACCTGCAGATCGACGTTGTCCACCGCCAGCAGGTCGCCGAAACGGCGGCTCAGGCCCCGCGCACGCACGGCGATGTCATCGACCGGGTTCAGAAGCGCACCTGCACCGGCAACCCGGCGGGCAGCGCCTGCATGTCGGCACTGTCGTCGATCTCGATCTCGGCCAGGTAGCTCAACCGCGAGACGTCATCACCAGTCAACGCGTAATAGGGGGTAAAGGAAGGTTCGCTGCGGATCGACCGCACATGCGCTTTCAGTACGGTGTTGGCGCCGTCCAGCTGCACCAGCGCGGCCTGCCCGACCTTCACCTGCAGGCGCAACGGCTGCGGCAGGTATACGCGCGCATACGGCCGTTCGCCCACCAGCATCACCACCAACGGTGCACCGATCGGTGCCTGGTCGCCTTGCCTGTAGGGCAACGCATCGACCACGCCATCGCGCGGCGCGCGCAGCTGCAGCTTCTGCAGGTTGACGGCCTGCACGACCTCCTGTGCCTGTGTCGCCCTGGAGGCGGCCTGGCCCTGGGCGATGTCCTCACGACGGTTGCCGCGCTGCAGCTGCAGCCACGCCTGTTCGGCAGCACGCACGCTGGCCACGGCGTTGTCGGCGGCCGCGCGGGCCCGGTCCAGATCAGCGGCAGCCACCAACCGCTGACGGGCCAGCGGTTGCACCCGGCGATAGTAAGCGGTGGCTTCCGCCGCCTGCGCGCGCAGCGCGGTGAGCTGTGCCTGCGCCTGGGCGATCTGCTCCGGACGCGGGCCAACCTGCAGTTCCTCGAGCTGTGCCTGCGCGCGGGCCGTTTCGGCCTGTGCGGCGTCGAGCTGGGCTGCGCCACGGACAGGGTCCAGGCGCATCAGCAGCGCGCCCGCCTTGACCGCCTGCCCCTCGCGCACGTCAACGGTACTGATCACTTCAGCCGCCGGTGCGGGCACGCTGATCCGGTCCCATTCAAGCGTACCCAGTGCTGCTGGTGGTGCTTCGCCGCACCCCGCCAGCAGGCTGCTGCCCAGCAACCCCATCCTGCGCACCCACGTGCCCACGGCCATGCGCCACCTCCTGCGATGGCGCCACGGTGCCATGCTCCCTGTGCACCCGCAATGATCCAGATCAGCGCTGGCCAATAATTGATCAGCCGCTGCCAACGCCACTGCCGCAAGGCTCGCTGCCACCTATCCACAGGTTCGTGGCAACACCGTCCACACCGCATGTGGAAAACCCTGCAGGCACTGGCACAATTTTCACCACGGCATCATCTTCCTTGTGGCACAAGCCCTGCGAAGGTCTATCCACAGGTTTCTTCGGCGCCGGTCCACACCCGGTGTGGAGAACTGTCGTCATGCCGGCTTGCGCGTTACCCTTGTCGTCCCTGACTCCATCGCGGTGGACGGCGACCCCGCCCCACCCCAAGCAATGAAAAGCATCGAGCATCGAGACTTCACCCTGTCGCCGGAAGACAACGCGCAGCTGGCCAACCTGTGCGGCCCGTTCGACGGCCACCTTCGCCAGATCGAACTGAAGCTTGGCGTGGAAATCGCCAACCGCGGCTTCGTGTTCCGCATCAGCGGCCCGGCCGAGGCCAGCGCCGAGGCGCAGAAACTGATCGAGGCGCTGTACGAAGAAGCCGCAGAGACCACCTTCGACAACCACGCCATTCACCTGCGGCTGAACGCGGCCAACATCGAACAGATCGCCGACCGCTCCTACGAAGCGCAGGACGTGGCGATCAAGGTCAAGCGCGGAACCGTGCGCGGCCGGGGTTCCAACCAGAGCCGCTACCTGCACCAGATCGTCAGCCACGACATCAACTTCGGCATCGGCCCGGCCGGTACCGGCAAGACCTTCCTGGCCGTGGCCAGCGCGGTGGAAGCACTGAACGAATCGCGCGTACAGCGCCTGATCCTGGTGCGTCCGGCGGTCGAGGCCGGCGAGAAGCTGGGCTTCCTGCCGGGCGACCTGAGCCAGAAGGTCGACCCGTACCTGCGCCCACTGTACGACGCCCTGTATGAAATGCTGGGCGTGGAAAAGGTGCTCAAGCTGCTGGAAAAGAACGTCATCGAGATCGCGCCGCTTGCCTACATGCGCGGCCGCACGCTCAACGATGCGTTCGTGATCCTGGACGAAGCGCAGAACACCACCATCGAACAGATGAAGATGTTCCTGACCCGCCTGGGCTTCGGTTCCACCGCCGTGGTCACCGGCGACCTGACCCAGACCGACCTGCCCAAGCACGTGAAGTCAGGCCTGCGCGATGCGATCGACGTGCTGCGCGACGTGGAGGGCGTCAGCTTCACCTTCTTCGAAGCCCGCGACGTGGTCCGCCACCCGCTGGTGGCGCGCATCGTCAGTGCCTACGACCGCCGCGACCTGCATGAGATCCAACCTGGAGCGACTCCATGACCCGTGGTCCCGTACGACTGGATGTCGCCGTCAACTACGCCCTGCCCCGTGCCGGGCTGCCCTCGGCCGTCAGCTTCCGCAAGTGGGTGGCGGCTGCGCTGAAGGGCCGCATCCGCGAGGCCGACCTGGCCATCCGCGTGGTCGACAGCAAGGAAGGGCAGTCGTTGAACCGGCACTACCGGGGCAAGGACTACGCCACCAACGTGCTGAGCTTCCCGGCCGACGTGCCGGAGGGCCTGCCCAAGGGCGTGAAGTTCCCGCTGCTGGGCGACCTGGTGATCTGCGCACCGGTGGTGGCGCGTGAAGCCGAGGAGCAGGGCAAAGTGCTCAACGCCCACTACGCGCACCTGACCGTGCACGGCGTGCTGCACCTGCTTGGCTGGGACCACGAGGACGACAAGGAAGCCGAGGCGATGGAACAGCTGGAGCGCGAAATCCTGGCCGAGCTCGGCATCGACGACCCGTACGCGGGCGAGCGCTGAGCCGGGGACAGCGCTATCCTGCGCCTGCAACCTTCCCGGAGACATGGATGATGATGGGCGACATGGGGCCGCTGCTGGCCGGAAGTGCAATCTTCTCCCTGCTGCTGGTCGTGACCGCCAACGTGGTGCGCCGCGTCAGCGCCAACCACCCCGACGGCCGGCACTGGCTGCTGGGCACGCTGGCCCTGTTGTCGCCCACCAGCCTGCTGGCAGGCGTAGCCGTGGGCGTGGTCGGGCCGTACCTGCTCAGCGGCAATGGGCCGGTGAGCAGTACGTCGGCGATCTGGATGACCGCGATGGTGCTGATCCTGATCGGCGCGCTCTCCGCACCGGTGAGCTGGCGCGTGGTCCTGCAGCAGCGCCTCGGGCGCGCAAGCGGCAGCCAGCCGTTCTTTTACGCAACGCGTGCGCAGCTGTGGGCGCTGTTCCTGCTCGCAGTGGTGTACATGAGCACCATCCACCTGGCGAGCACGAACCTGCCGGACTGGCTGCTGGAACCGGGTGCACTGCCGGTTGCGGTCCGCGCAGTGATGCAACTGGTCCACGTGGCACTGCTCTCGGCGATGCTGACCCTGCCGGCGATGGCGTTGCGCACTGTGGCCAATCGTTCGGTACGACGTGTGCGGGCGCTGCTGCACTGGACACCGCAGGGCTGACACCGCCCTTTGCAACGGGTGATGCCGCCTCGGGAGCACCAATGACCTTGATGTCCGCACTATTGCTCTCCACCCTGCTGCAGTCCGGGGCAGGCCTGATGCCCGATCCTGACCGGCCCTCACCGTTTCCCGCCAGCGACAGTGAGGCCGACATCAGTGCCAAGGTCGCCGAGCTGCGCGCTTTTTTCGGCAGCAGCGAGCAGGACACCCGCAACACCGTCGCCACCGCCCAGCAACGGGCGCTGATCGAGCGCCTGGAAGCCAGGCACGCGGCGCGGCTGGCGGGTATCTGGGTGGACAACGATCCGGGCTGGCACGTCGTGGTGCGACTGACCGGTGATGAACCGGTAGCAGATGAGGTACATGGCGGCGCAGATGGCCCGCAATACGTGCACTTCCGCACCGGCGCTGCGCTGACGGAGGCGGAGATGCAGCGCCGCCTGGGCAGCCATCGCGATTGGCTGATGCAGCAGTTTCCGGACACCTTGGGCTTCCACCTGGATGTCCGTACCGGCGAGCTGAACCTGATGCTGAAAGACACCGCGACCCACCGCGCAACCGCGGCCGCCAGCCTCGATCACCTGCAGCTGATGCTGGGGTTCCCGGTCAGAATCCAATGGCTGCCACCCGACACGCACTCGTTCCCGCCCTGAACAGCCCGGTCGCTGGACGTCGCGGCGGCCGTTACCATGGTCCAGCTTTCTCCATCGCGGACCTTCTGCCTGTGCTGCTGCGTACTGCCCTGCTCCTGCTGCTCGTTGCCTCCACCGCTTCCGCCGCGCCGCTGGACCTGCCTGCGCTGATCGAATGCCGCCAGGGCGTGGCCGAGCACGCCGCGCTGGCACCGCTGCTGGCCGATCCGCTGAAGGCCGTGGCGCATGGCCTGCAGCCGCTGCCGCAGGGCAACCAGTTCATGAGCGAGTACCGCCTGGCCAGCCCGATCACCGTGTTCGGCCAGCAGACCGAGCGTGTGGCCGTGGCCGGCGCCAGCATCATGGCCGTGCTCGACCAGGCCGATCCGCGGCCGCTGGCCAAGCAGCTGGCCCTGGAGATCGGCTACGACCAGGACGGCAAGTTCATGGCCGGGCGCGAGCTGGTCAGCCGCGATGTGGCCGACCCGAAGACCGGGGAGGCGCAGATCGAGTCGATCATCCTCAGCGTATCCACCGTCGCCAGCCACCCCGGCAGGACCCTGGCCGGCTGCACCTACAGCCTGGACCTGCCGGCCGAGGACGAGGGCCCGGCCGCCACCGCCCCAGCGGCCGACGGTCACTGACAGGCCCCCACATCCTGCTAGACTGGAGTCATCGCCCGGCCTGCCGGGTGCCTTTTTTCCAGAGATGTCAGAAGACGACAGTAGTAGCTCCTTCGTGGAGCACAGTGAAAAGAAGCGCGGCTGGCTTGAACGCCTGACGTCTGCTTTTTCCGGCGAACCCCACACCCGCGACGAGCTGGTCGCTGTCCTGCACACCGCGCAGGAAGAAGGGTTGATCGCCGCAGATACCCTGAAGATGATGGAAGGTGCCATTTCGGTGGCCGAGCTGACCGTGGGCGACGTGATGATCTCGCGTTCGCAGATGGTCTCGCTGCCGGTGGAGGCGCCCTTCCTGGAGCTGATGAAGCAGGTGGTCGAGTCCGGCCATTCGCGCTTCCCGGTGCATGGCGAGAACAAGGACGACATCCTCGGCGTGTTGCTGGCCAAGGACCTGCTGCGCGGCGTGGTTGCCGACAACGGTCCGGGCAACGTGCGTGAGCTGCTGCGCCCGGCGGTGCTGATTCCGGAAGCGAAGAAGCTCAACGTGCTGCTGAAGGAATTCCGCCTGTCGCGCAACCACATGGCGATCGTGGTGGACGAGTACGGCGGTGTCGCCGGCCTGGTCACCATCGAGGACGTGCTGGAGCAGATCGTCGGCGAGATCGACGACGAACACGACGAGGCCGAGGACTTCTCGGCGCAGATCGCCATCCAGGCCGATGGCCAGTACGTGGTGGATGCGCTCACGCCGATCGGCGATTTCAACGAACGCTTCGGTGCCACCTTCTCCGATGAGGACTACGACACCATCGGTGGCCTGGTGACCGAAGCGGTGGGCCATCTGCCGGAAGTCGGTGACGAACTGGCGCTGGACCGCTTCATGTTCCGCGTAGCCCGCGCCGATGCGCGCCGGGTCCAGGCCTTCCATGTAACGGTGCTGGCACCGGACGCGCAGGACGACGCTTGAAGCACCGTGGCCTGATCCTGACGGTGTGGCTGGCACTGTGCGTGCTGGCCACGACCCTGCCACTGACCGCGTTCGCGCAGGCGGCGCCACCGGCCGTATCGACGGCCAGTGATGCCCCTGCCCCGCGCGTTGGTGTGGTCACCATGCAGCCCGGCACCGTGTTCTTCGAGCGCTTCGGCCACGATGCCATCGTCGTGCTGGACCCGGTGAGCGGCGAGGCGATCTCGTACAACTTCGGCTACTTCGATCCGTCCGAACAGGATTTCATCGGCCGCTTCGTGCGTGGCGACATGATGTACTACCTGGTGGCGCTGCCACTGCAGCAGGACCTGTCGTACTACGACGAGACCGGCCGCGGTGCCAGCGTGCAGTGGCTGGATATCACCCCTGACCAGGCGCGCTCGCTGGCCGCCGACCTGGCCGAACGGGCCAAGCCGGAAAACGCGCGCTACCACTACGATTACTACACCGCCAACTGCGCGACGATGGTGCGCGACACGCTGGACAAGGCGCTGGGCGGCGGCCTGCACTCGCAGCTTTCGGGCCGTTCGCGTGGCAACACCTATCGCAGCGAGTCGGTACGGCTGGCGTCCCCGGCCCCGTGGATGTGGCTGGGCTTCGATATCGGCCTGGGCCCGTTTGCCGACCAGCCGCTGTCGCGCTGGCAGGAAGCCTTCGTGCCGATGCGCCTGGCCGATGCCCTGCGGCAGGCCCGCAACAGCGACGGCCGCCCGCTCGTGCAGTCCGAGCAGGAACTGCTGCCGCACCGCATCGATCCCGAACCGAAGGAATTCGCGCGCCACTGGTGGCCGTGGCTGCTGTGTGGCCTGGTGATTGCGGTGGGCGTGCTGGCGCTGCGCAGGCGTACGCGCCTGCTGGCCGGCCTGGCCTTGCCGCTGTGGCTGCTGTGCACCATCGCCGGTGGCCTGCTGGTGTTCCTGTGGGGCTTCAGCACGCACTACGCTGCCTGGGCCAACCGCAACCTGCTGCTGCTGTCGCCGCTGTGCATGCTGCTGTTGCCGGGGGCGATCAGCCTGCTGCGGCGGCGCGTGCCCGGCCGCATGTTCAGGATCGTGCTGTGGCTGGTGGCGGTGCAGGCCGTGGCTGCCCTGGTGCTGCACTGGCTGAGCCTGCAGGCGCAGTACAACGTGCAGTGGATCGTGCTGCTGCTGCCGGTCCACGCGGCGCTGGCCTGGGTGCTGGGGCGCCGTCCTCACTTGTCGGAAACGCAGCACTGACGCACGATGGCGGGCATGTCATTACCCGCCCCACTGCCCGCCCCTGCTGCCGCCTCCGCCGCAGCCAATCCCACCTGCGTCATCAACTGCGTCCACTACGATGACGACGGCAAACGCCACGACATCAGCCTGGATGCCATCAGCGATGTCATCGCCAGCAACAATGGTTTCGTCTGGGTCGGCCTGTACGATCCGAACGAAGATGTACTGCTGAAGCTGCAGGAAGAATTCTGCCTGCACGACCTGGCCGTCGAAGATGCGCGCAACGCGCACCAGCGCCCCAAGGTGGAGGCCTACGGCAACTCGTTGTTCGTGGTGGTGACCACCGCGCAGATGGTCGACGAGCGCATCCAGTACGGCGAGACCCACGCCTTCCTCGGCCCACGGTTCCTGGTGACCGTTCGCCATGGCGCCTCGCTCTCGTACGCACCGGTGCGCGCGCGCGTGGAGCGCGAACCACAGCTGCTGAAAATGGGCCCCTCGTACTGCCTGTACGCCGTGGCCGACTTCGTGGTCGACAATTACCTGCCCATCACCAACCGCTTCCGCGACACCCTGGAACTGCTGGAGAAGGACATCTTCGCCGACAGCTACAAACGCAGCACGGTGGTGCGCCTGTATGAGCTCAAGCGCGAGTTGAACAAGATGCGGATGGCGGTGGCGCCACTGCAGGATGTACTGGCACAGCTGCGCCGCTACCAGGGCGAGCTGTTCCCGGACGAAGTGAAGCTGTATATCCGCGACGTGCACGACCATGCGGTACGCATCAGCGATGTCATCGATACGCTGCGCGAGATGCTGGGCACGGCCCTGAGCGTGAACCTGTCACTGGTGACGCTGGCCCAGGGTGAGACGGTGAAGCGGCTGGGTGCCTGGGCCGCGCTGCTGGCCGCACCGACGCTGATCACCAGCTGGTATGGCATGAATTTCAGCCACATGCCGGAATTGAACCAGCCGTGGGCCTACCCGCTGATGATCGTCGCTGTCGGTGGCATCTGCGTTGGCCTGTACCGGCTGTTCAAGCGGGTGAAGTGGTTGTAGGGCGTATCGACCAACGGTCGATACCCACCGAACCGGTAGGCCACCAACCGTCGATACCCACCGGACCGGTAGGCCACGACGGTCGACACCTAGCGTACCTGTCGTGGCGCATTGGGTGAACATCAAGCCACGTAGATGGTCTTGATGTTCATGAACTCATGGATGCCGTGGTCGGCCAGTTCACGGCCGAAACCTGACTCCTTGCTGCCGCCGAACGGCAACCGCGCATCGCTTTTGACGATGGCGTTGACGAAGGCCGCGCCGCATTCCATGCGCTGGGCGAAGGACTCGCCACGCACCGGGTCACGCGTCCACACGCTGCCGCCGAGGCCGAAGCGGGTGTCGTTGGCCACGCGCAGCGCTTCGGCTTCATCCTTGACCCGGATGACCGCGGCGACCGGCCCGAACAGTTCTTCGTCATAGGCCGGCATGCCCGGCCCCACCTGGTCGAGCACGCTGGCCGGGTAGCCCGCATGCGAACCGGCGATCGGTTCGCCGCCGATCAGCACCCGCGCGCCTTTGGCGACGCTGGCCTGCACCTGCTTGTGCAGTTCGTCGCGCAGGTCGGCACGGGCCATCGGCGCCAGCGTGGTGGCGCGCTCGTTCGGGTCGCCGTACTGACGCTCGCCCGCGGCCTCGACGAAGCGCCGGGTGAATTCATCGCCCACCGCTTCAACCACGATGAAGCGCTTGGCGGCAATGCAGGTCTGGCCACTGTTGTCGAAGCGCGACTTCACCGCGGCGGCAACCGCCTTGTCCAGGTCGGCATCATCGAGCACCACGAAGGCGTCGCTGCCGCCCAGCTCCATCACCGACTTCTTCAACTGGCTGCCAGCGTTGGACGCGATGGAGCGCCCTGCCCGCTCGCTGCCGGTCAGGGTGACTGCCTTCACCCGTGCATCGCGCAGTACGTCGGCAGCCTGGTCGTTGTCGATGTGCAGCACGTCGAACACACCGTCCGGCAGGCCGCCATCGCGGCACACCGCCAGGATCAGGTCGGCGCACTGCGGCACGTTGCTGGCATGCTTGAGCAGCGCCACGTTGCCGGCCATGAACGCCGGGGCCAGGAAGCGGAACACCTGCCAGATCGGGAAATTCCACGGCATCACCGCGAACACGCAGCCGATCGGTTCATAGCGCACGTAGCTGCGCTGGGCCTCGGTGTCGATCAGCTGCGGCTTCAGATAGTCGGCGGCATGGTCGGCATAGAACTCACAGGTGGTCGCGCACTTTTCCACTTCGGCCAGGGCCTCGGCCTTCAGCTTGCCCATCTCGCTGGTCATGGCCTGCTGCAGGTCATCGCCGCGCGCACGCAGCTGGCCGGCAATCTGCTTGAGGATCGCCCCGCGATCCTGCAGCGAGCGCTCGGCCCAGCGTGGGAACGCCTCGGCTGCGGCCTGCAGGCGCTGCTCGATGGCAGCGGCATCCATCAGCTCATGGCGGTAGGTCACCTGGCCGGTGGCCGGGTTGATGATCTCGACGGTCATGGGGGGTCTCCATCAGGTAGACCCCCATTGTGCGCCGGCCGCCGTGAGCCGGATGTTGCCGGCTCAGCCGTTGTCCTGGCGGGCCAGCTGCAGGTCGCGCTGGCGTCGCTTCTCCGCACGCGCATTGATGTACCAGCCGATCACCGCAGCAATGGACACTGCAGACACCAGCAGCGTGGCCAGCGCATTGATCTTCGGGCTGATGCCCATGCGAACCGAGGCGAACACCTTCATCGGCAGCGTAGTCGAGCCCGGCGTGGCAACGAAGCTGGCCACCACCACGTCATCCAGCGACAGGGTGAACGCCAGCAGCCAACCGGCCACCAGCGCCGGGGCGATGATCGGCAGGGTGATGCGGGTGAACACGGTCAGCCGGCTCGCGCCGAGATCCATCGCCGCTTCTTCCAGCGACAGGTCCATCTCCTGCAGGCGCGAGGACACCACCACGGTGACGAAGCACAGGGTGAAGGTGACGTGGGCGATCCAGATGGTGGCCAGGCCACGCGCCGGGAAGCCCGGTATCGCGCCCATCGAGGCCAGCAGCGCCATCAGCGAGAAGCCGAGGATCACGTCCGGCATCACCAGCGGCGCGGTCACCAGCGCACCGAAGAACGGCTTGCCGCGGAAACGCTTGAAGCGGGTCATCACCATCGCCGCCAGCGTGCCGAGCACGGTGGCGGTACAGGCGGTCCAGAACGCGACCACCAGGCTGGTCCACATCGCATCCATCAGCGCGCGGTCGGCAAACAGGTCGCTGTAGGCACGGGTGGAGAACCCGGCCCAGACCATGGCCAACCGCGAGCTGTTGAACGAATAGAACATCAACAACAGGATCGGCAGGTACAGGAAGGCGAAGCCGAGCAGCAGCACGCCCAGCCCGAGGCCCTTTGCGCTACGCGGGCTCATGCCTGCTTCCCTTCCAGCAGGCGCTGCTGGGATCGGTTGAACAGCAGGATCGGTACCAGCAGCAACAGGATCATCGCCGCCGCCATCGCCGAGGCGCCCGGCCAGTTGCGGTTGTTGAAGAACTCGTTCCACAGCTGGCGACCGACCATCAGGGTTTCCGAGCCACCCAGCATTTCCGGGATCACGAATTCGCCGATCGCCGGAATCATCACCAGCATGCAGCCGGCGATGATGCCCGCCTTCGACAGCGGCAGGGTGATGCGCAGGAACGCCTGCCACGGCTTGGCGCCGAGGTCGTAGGCTGCTTCCAGCAGACGGTGGTCATGCTTGACCAGGTTGGCGTACAGCGGCAGCACCATGAACGGCAGATAGCAGTACACGATGCCGATGTAGGCCGCGGTCGGGGTGTCGATCAGCTGCAGTTTCGGCAGGCCCATCGAGGTCATCAGCGACTGCAGGCCGGTGTACTGCAGGAACTGGTCGAGCAGGCCGTTGCGGTCCAGGATCGCTTTCCATGCATAGACGCGGATCAGGAACGAGGTCCAGGACGGCAGCACCACCAGCATCATCGCCACGTTGCGCGCGGCCGGCGACAGGCGGGCGATGGCATAGGCCATCGGATAGCCGATCAGCAGGGTAAGGAAGGTCGAGATCGCGGCGATCTTGATCGAGCTCAGGAACGCCTGCGCATAGATCGAATCACGGAACAGCGCCAGGTAGTTCTCGAGGTTGAGCTTGAGCGAGAGCCCGCCATCGACGTACTGCAGCAGCCAGGTGTACGGCGGCGAGCCGACCCGGCTGTGCGAGAAACTGATCATCAGCACGATCAGGAACGGCACCGCGAAGAACAGCAGCAGCCACAGGTACGGAATGCCGATCACCGTGGCACGCAGCCCCGGCAGCCAGCGCTTGAGGCCGGCGGCGCTCATGAAGTCAGCACCACGCCGTCGTTGTCGCGCCAGTGCACCCACACCTGGTCGCCCCAGGTCAGGCCATCGCTGGCCCAGCGCTGCGAGTTGGCGAAGTTGGCCAGCACCTTGGCGCCGCTGGGCAGGCGCACGTGGTAGACCGAATGGCTGCCGAAGTAGGCAATGTCCTCGATCACGCCCTGCGCCTTGTTGGTGTGCCCTTCCGGCTCGTCCTTGCCGATCATCACCTTCTCCGGGCGCAGCGCGAACGCCACCGGCTGCCCTTCATAGCAGGTGATGCCATGGGCGATGTAGACCGGCGCCGGGAACAGCGGCGAACGCACGGTCACGTATTCGGGCAGGTCCTCGTCGATCACCCCGTCGAACAGGTTGACCGAGCCGATGAACTCGGCGACGAAGCGGTTGGCCGGCTGCTCGTAGACCTCATCGGGCTTGCCGACCTGCTGGATCCAGCCGGCGTCCATCACCGCGATGCGGGTGGCCATGGTCATCGCCTCTTCCTGATCGTGGGTGACCATCACGCAGGTCACGCCCGACGACTCGATGATGCTGACCAGCTCCAGCTGCATCTGCGAGCGCAGCTTCTTGTCCAGCGCGCCCATCGGTTCGTCCAGCAGCAGCAGCTTGGGCCCCTTGGCCAGCGACCGCGCCAGCGCCACGCGCTGCTGCTGGCCGCCGGACAGCTGGTGCGGCTTGCGCTTGCCAAGATGGCCCATCTGCACCAGGTCGAGCATCTCGCCCACGCGCTTGGCGATGGTCTCGCGGCCGAGTCCGTCCTGCTTCAGGCCGAAGGCGATGTTCTGCTCCACGGTCATGTGCGGGAACAGCGCATAGGACTGGAACATCATGTTGACCGGCCGCTGGTACGGCGGCAGCGCATCCATCCGCTGGCCATCGACGGTGATGCTGCCCTTGGTGGGTGTCTCGAAGCCGCCCAGGCAGCGCAGCAGGGTCGACTTGCCGCTGCCGGAGCCACCGAGCAGCGCGAATATCTCGCCCTTGCGGACGTCCAGGTTGACGTCGTCGACGGCGACGAAGCCATCGAATTCCTTGCGCAGATCACGAATGGAGAGATAGCCGGGCACACCGCTCGCTTCGACGACGGCGGCTTCCGGCTGGGCTTCAACGGGCATGGGGGCTCCGGGAGCGGGCGGTGGACAGCGGCCGCCATTCTACCGGCCGGGGGCCGATGGGGATATGACGACGGCGGGCGGGAAGGCGCCGCTGGCCGTCTTGGAGTACCGGACCGGTGTCGGGTTTGGCCCGCAAATGGCGCACTCCAGGCGCAACACGCGCCCCCCCTGCGTGGCCGTTGCCTGGTGTTTCCGCCTTGGCCTGCGGGTGCCGCGCCGAATCTGCAACGTTTTTCAGAACCGGGAGCCTTGATCGCCCGCCACTACCCCGTCGCAATCCCCAGGATCGAGGCCGACCATGGACGAACACGCGTGACATCCGCAGACACTTCTGTCTTCGCCCCACCCGCCCCCCAGCCCTCGTCAGCCGATCGGCTGGAGGTGGCCATCATCGGCGCCGGCCAGGCCGGGCTGTCACTCAGCGCGGTCCTGCAGGAGGCCGGCATCCAGCATCGCGTACTGGAGGCGGATACCGTGGGCGCCAGCTGGCGGCGGCGCTGGGATTCCTTCCAGACCAACACCGCCAACGCGACGATGGCCCTGCATGGCCACGCCTATGCGGGCGACGACCCGGAGGGCTTCATGGCCGCACCGGAAGTGATCCAGCGGCTTCGCGACTACGCCAGCGAAAGGTCACTGCCGATCCACGAAGGCTGCGCGGTCCTGCGTGTCACGCCCAAGGCGGGCGGCTACGCCATCGAATCCAGCCGCGGGCCGATCCAGGCCGCTGCGGTGGTGGTGGCCACCGGCGAATACGGCCGTCCCCGGATGCCCCGCGTTCCCTTTGCGCCCGGGCCGGCGCTGGCGGTACTGCACTCCAGCAACTACCGCAATTCCCAGCAGCTTCCCGACGGCGCGGTGCTGGTCATCGGCGGCGGCCAGTCCGGCGCGCAGATCGCCCAGGATCTCCGCGCCAGCGGCCGCAACGTGTATTGGTCGCTGGCCGAGCGCCATTCGCATACGCGCCGGCTGCGCGGCAAGGATTCGATGACCTGGTGGGACATGGCCGGACGCATCCACCAGCATGTGAGTGAATCGGCCGGGGTACTCGCCGGGGAGCCGGACGCGCTGCGCAAGGCCCGGACCGCAGAGTTCCCGCTGATTTCCGGCAAGGGACGCGCAGGCCTGGGCAGCTCGATCAGCCTGCTGGCGATGCACCGCGAGGGCATCACGCTGCTGGGCCGCCTGCAGGGCTTCGACGCGGACATTGCCCGCTTCGCCGATGTCCGCCCACAGCTGCGCACCGCGGTCGAGTCGACGCGGTCCGAGTACGCCTATCTCGATTCACTGGCAAGCGGGTACTACGCCACGCGGCCCGAACCGCGCACCGATGATGCCCGCTACATTCCCGAAGAGGTGTACCTGCACTGGGAGCCGGACGCCTCGCCGCGCGAGCTGGATCTGAACGCTGCCGGCATCCGCTCGGTTGTCCTCGCTACGGGCTTCGTCGCCGAATGGCCGTGGCTGCATGTGGACGGCGTGCTGGACGAACACGGGTACCCGCTCGGCGAGTTCGGTGTCTCCCCGCAGCCTGGCCTGTTCTTCATCGGCATGCACAACCTGCAGCGGATGAGCTCATCATTCCTGTGCAACGGCGGTCGCGATGCGCGCGACCTGTTGCCCGCCATCCTGCGGCACCTTGGCCGGGCCGGTGGTGCAGCTTCCGGGAAGGGCTGAGGCCATCCGCCGGGCATGGCCCGGCGCTACCACTTTCTTCCAGCGGGCAGGACCGCTTACCTGCCGGTCTTCACCTCGGTCCACAGCCGGGTGTAGAGCTTGTCGGTCTCCGGCGTGTTGATCGAATAGGTGAACATCTTCGCGGCCACGTCGGCCGGCGGGTAGATGGTCGGGTCGGTGCGGATCGCCTCGTCCACCAGCGGGGTCGCGGTCGGCACCGGGTTGCCGTAGTGGATGAAGTTGGTGTTGGCCGCGGCCACCTTCGGTTCCAGCAGATAGTTGATGAACGCGTAAGCCGCTTCCGGATGCTTGGCATCCTTCGGGATGGCCAGCATGTCGAACCACTGCGGCGCGCCTTCCTTCGGGATCGAATAGGCCACGTGCACGCCATTGCTGGCCTCGGCAGCACGGTCGCGGGCCTGGATGATGTCACCCGACCAGCCCACCACCAGGCAGGTGCCGCCGTTGGCGAGCGAGCCCACGTACTGCGAGGAGTGGAAGTTCTGCACGTACGGGCGGATCGACTTCAGCAGGTCCGCCGCCTTCTGCAGATCGGCCGGATCGCCGCTGTGCGGGTCCAGGCCCAGGTAGTGCAGCGCGATCGGAATCATGTCCGCCGGCGTGTCCAGGATGGTCACGCCGCAGTCCTTCATCTTGCTGATGTTTTCCGGCTTGAACACCAGGTCCCAGCTGTTGGCGATGTCGGTGCTGCCACCGAAGCGCTCCTTCAGCATGTCCACGTTGTAGCCGATGCCGGTGGTGCCGATCATGTACGGCACACCGTACTGGTTGCCCGGATCCTGGGTGGCGATGCGCTTCATCACCGCCGGGTCGAGGTTGGCCAGGTTCGGGATCTTCGACTTGTCCAGCGGCAGGAACACGCCGGCCTGGATCTGCCGGCCGAAGAAGTTCAGCGTCGGCACCACCACGTCGTAGCCGCTGTTGCCGGCCAGCAGCTTGGTCTCGACCATCTCGTCACTGTCGAACACATCGTAGGTGACCTTGATCCCGCTCTGCTTCTCGAAGTTGGGGATGGTGTCTTCGGCGATGTAGTCGCTGTAGTTGTAGACGTTCAGGACCTGGCTGTCCTGTCCGCCGCCGTTGCCGCCGCCACAGGCGGAGAGCATGGCGGAGGCCAGGCCGAGCGTGAGGATACGCAGCTTCATCGGGTGCTCCAGAATGCAGAAAGGGGGGCCGGCCGGGCCGGCGACGGGTGCCAGCCTACCCCCCGGCGAGGGATTTTTCTATTCGCGGCCTTCACACGTTCAGCAGCAGGAACTCGCGCTCCCACGAACTGATCACGCGGAAGAAGGTCTCGTATTCCTTGCGCTTGACCGAGGTGTAGGCGCGGCAGAAGCGCTCGCCGAGCAGCGCCTGCAGCTCGCTGCACTGCTCCAGCCCGTCCAGCGCTTCACCCAGCGAACGCGGCAGGTCGTAGCCCAGTTCCTTGGCGCTGCCGGTCACCGGCGCATCCGGCGCCAGGCGCTCACGGATGCCGAGCAGCCCGCAGGCCAGGGTCGCGGCCATCGCCAGGTAAGGGTTGGCATCGGAGCCGGCAAAGCGGCTTTCCACCCGCATGTTCTCCGGCGTATCCAGCGGCACCCGCAGGCCGCAGGTGCGGTTGTCGAAGCCCCAGTGCACGTTGCTAGGCGAGACCTCACCGAACACCAGGCGCCGGTAGGAATTCACGTTCGGCGCGAAGAACGCCATGGCCATCGGCACATATTTCTGCAGGCCCGCCAGGTAATGGGCGAACAGCGGACTGAAATCCTCACCACCGTGCTCGCCGGTGAACACGTTCTGGCCATCGCTGATGCGCAGCAGGCTCTGGTGGATGTGCATCGCACTGCCCGGCTCGTTCTCCATCGGCTTGGCCAGGAAGGTCGCGTACACCCCATGGCGCATCGCCGATTCGCGCATGGTGCGCTTGAACAGGAACACCTGGTCTGCCAGATCCATCGCATTGGCGTGGGTGAAGTTGACCTCCAGCTGCGCCGCGCCGGATTCGTGGATCAGCGTATCCACGTCCAGCTTCATCGCGTCGCAGTAGTCGTACATCAGGTCGAGGATCGGATCGAACTCGTTGACCGCGTCGATCGAGTACGACTGCCGTGCCGTTTCCGGGCGGCCGGAGCGGCCCGCCGGTGGCAGCAGCGGAAAATCCGGATCGGTGTTCTTCTGCACCAGGAAGAATTCCAGCTCGGGCGCGACCACCGGCCGCAGGCCGAGCTCGGTGTATGCATCCAGCACCCGGCGCAGCACGTTGCGTGGCGCCAGCTCATGCGGTTCGCCGTTCTTGGTGTAGCAGTCATGGATGACCTGCGCGGTCGGGTCGGTCGCCCACGGCACCATGCGCACGGTGTCCGGGTCGGGGCGCAGGATCATGTCCGAGTCCGACGGCGAGGTCAGGTCGTAGTAATCGTCCGGAAATTCACCGGTGACCGTGGTCGCGAAGATGCCTTCGGGCAGGCGCGTGCCGTAATCGTGCGAGAACTTGTCGGCCGGGATGATCTTGCCGCGCGCATTGCCGGTGATGTCCGGAACCAGGCATTCGACCTCGGTGATGCGCCGCTCCTTCAGCCAGCGCAGCAGGCTGCTTTCCTGCGGGGGCGGAGGCGTGGCCGTCTTGCGCGGGCGCGTTCGGGAACTCATGGGGATTCCAGTCGATTCTGTTGGTGCTGCCGGCAAGCTTGGCCGAACGCACGGAAAATAGCGTGATAGAACGGCGTCTGCATGACACGCCACTCCGGGTGCCACTGTACGCCGAGCACGAATCGATGGCGCGGGCTGCGGGCTGCTTCGACCAGGCCATCATCGGCCCAGGCCTCGATCTGCAGGCCTTCGGCGACCTGTGCGATGCCCTGCCCGTGCACTGAATTGACCTGCACCCGATCGGCGGCACACCACTGCGCCAGCCACCCCCCATCGGCCAGGGTGATCGCGTGGGCCGGCCCATACTGCACCTCCACCGGCGCCTGTGGATCTTCGCGATGGTCTGCCAGGCCAGGCACCGCATGCACCTGCGGATGCAGCGTGCCACCGAGCGCCACATTCAATTCCTGGAATCCGCGGCAGATCGCCAGCACGGGTAGATCCATCGCCAGCGCCTCGCGCAGCAGCGCGAACGCAGTGGCGTCGCGCGCCGGGTCATGCCGGTTGCCGTTCCAGGTGCGCCCCCCTTCGTAATGCTGCGGCTCGATGTTGCTGACCGCGCCGGTCAGCAGCAGGCCATCCAGGCCCTGCAGCCAATCGCGCGCCGGCAGCGGCGGCTGCACACTCGGCAGCACCAGCGGTGTTGCCTGCGCAGCGTCAACCAACGCACGCACATATTTTTCCCCGGCCACCGCGAAACGATGATGGCCGAGCACGGTGCTGTCGGTGGGCAGGCCCACCCAGGGCAGGCGGCGCATGGGGAAACTCCTTGGCGTGGCATCAAGGTACGCGCCCGGCATCGGCATCGGCAAGCCGCTGCCCTCACACCACGGGCGCCCGGCTTGGGCCAAACTATCGGCGTGAAGCCCGACCGTCCTCCTCCGCTCCGACGCCCTTTCCCGCTTCTGCGAGGCCGCCGGTGAGCGCCGCCTTCCCGCCCAGCTGGTACGCCAGCAGCCTGCCCGAACCGCCCGCATTGCCGCCGTTGCGCGGTGAACTGCATGCCGATGTGGCGATACTGGGCGCCGGCTATACCGGCCTCACCGCCGCACTGGAACTGGCCCTGCGCGGCCAGCGGGTGGTGGTGCTGGAAGCGCAGCGGATCGGCTGGGGAGCCTCGGGCCGCAATGGTGGCCAGGCGCTGGTCGGCTACGGCTGCGAAGTGGACGAGCTGGAACGCCAGCTCGTCCACGAGGATGCGCGCCGCCTGTTCGACTGGTCGCGCGAGGCGGTAAAGGCGATGCGTGCGCGCATCGACCGGCATGGCATCGATTGCCATTGGGTGGAGGGCCACGCCAGCGTTGCCATCCGCGCACGCCACGAGCGCGACCTGCGCGCCAACTGCGAACACCTGCAGCGACATTACGATTACCCGATGCAGTGGTGGGAGCGCGATACCCTGCGTGGGCAACTGGACAGTCCGCGCTACCGCGCGGCGATGTTCGACCCGCTCAGCGCCCACCTGCATCCGCTGGCCTACGCCCGCGGGCTGGCCGATGCCGCGCGCGCAGCCGGGGTGGTCATCCACGAACAATCGCCGGTGACGCGCATTCAACGCGGCGCACATGCGGTGCTGCATACCGACCACGGCAGCGTGCGCGCGCCGCAGCTGGTGGTGGCCGGCAACGCCCTGCTGCAGGGGCTGGTGCCTGAGCTCGAGCGGCGCATCATGCCGGTCGGTACGTATATCGGCGCCAGCGCACCGCTGGGGGCCGAGCGCGCCCGTGCCCTGATCGGCAACAACATGGCGGTCTCCGATACGGCCTGGGCGCTGGACTATTTCCGGCTCAGCCATGACCACCGCCTGCTGTTTGGTGGCCGCGCCAGCTATTCCGCGCTGCCGCCGCCGGGCCTGCACCGGGTGATGCAGCGGCGCATGCACGAGGTGTTCCCGCAACTGGCCGACATCCCGCTGCAGCAGGTCTGGGGCGGTTATGTGGACATCACCCGCAACCGTGCCCCGCACTGGGGCCGGCTGGATGGGAATGTGTACTTCGCGCAGGGCTTCTCCGGCCACGGCGTGGCAGCGGCCGGGCTGGCCGGTGAAGTGATCGCCGAAGCCATCGTTGGCCAGAGCGAGCGGCTGGACGTGTTCCAGCGCCTGCGCCATGCCCCCTTCCCCGGCGGACGCCTGCTGCGCATGCCGCTGCTGGTGGCGGCCATGTCCTGGTACAAGCTGCGGGATGCGTTGTGGTGAGCTGATCAGGAAGCGAGCTGAATCTACCGCCCGCCGAAAACTGTGAAACTCGTCGCCGCCGGTATTCCTGTGATGACTTTCTCACTTGCCGGGCCGAGCGCTGAGGCGATTGCATAATCGAACGCGTGTCGATACCGTCGCTAAGAACCGGGTCCCGCGGCGAATGGATGCTGACAGGGAACGTACTGTGAAGGGGTAGTGCGATTGAACTGGTGGAATGAAGGCCTGCAGCTGAAGTTGCGCATCCATCCGGCAGGACTTGCCTTGGCTGTGCTGTACGCGATTGCCTGCTGGGCCACACGGCAGCTCTCGCTTGATCAGTTCTATCTTCCCGCCGGCGTACGCGTTGCTGCGGTACTGCTCTGCCCACCTCGGCTTTGGCCTTATCTCCTGCTGGGCGAGTATGCCTACTTCGCGCAGATGCGCGTGCCGATGATCGATCGGTACGGATTGACGTGGGTCATTCTTGGCTCGGCATTCCAGATGCCGGTCGTCATGACGATCGTCCATCTTCACCGCAACGTGATCTCGGCAGTAAAGAATGCCTGGCTCATATCGGTTGCCGCATTCGCCGCAATATCCGTCACGCTGATCAACCTGCTTCTTGCAAATTTCCTCTGGCCGACACCACCCGATTTCCCCCTATTGACCGGCATCGTCCGCCTGGTGGTGGGTGACTTCATCGGCATCCTGACGTTCGCGCCACTTGTGCTGCTCTGGTCTCGAGGGAAGGCCGAAGTACAGGTACGGAAGCGTGACGTCGCGCAGATGGCGGGGGCCCTCGCACTGATGGTCGTGCTCGGCCTGTCAGCTGCGGATGTGCCAGCTGATGCAGTGACGACGAAAGTGTCTCTGCAACTTCTCATGGCACTTCCTGCGGTCCTTCTGACATGCGTGTATGGATGGCGGGGCGCCGCCATCGGCGTGCCGACCCTGAACATGATCATCGGTCTGACCACACCCGCCACTCACCCGGAGTCGTTCGACCCTGCGTCATTCGCTACCCAGCAGATCATGGCCGTCACCGGCGCAGCGCTGCTCATACTTGGCTCCCGGATCACCCACTACTATCGGCGTTATCGACTCAGGGAGATCGGGGAGAGAAATGCCATAAGACTCGCGCGGAGCTCACATGTCGCCAGTGAGCTTGACCTTCGCGAACGTGCGTTGCATCTAAGGAGGCTGGGTGATGGCATTGATCACGCGCTTGACGAGGTGATCAACTGGCTTTCCGCTCAGGGCCATCTTTCGATTGCGGAGAGTCTTGTGCATGTGGCGTCGATCCATTCGCGCCAGCTGCGCGAGCAGACAAGCATGATCTATCCGACGGCTCTGGAGCACCTCGGGCTTTATGTTGCATTGAGGGCAGGAGGCGTCCGCGAAGCGTGGGAGAAGACGGCCCGTGTCGCCAATCCGGCGCTGCTTGGCGACCCCTGCCAACTCAGCGTCGGCCTGCAACTAGCCGCCTACCGCACGGTGATCGACGCGGTGTCATTGCTGATCCAGGGTGAAGCAGGGCAGATCCACGTGCGGGCACGCTGCGGACGTATCGGTTCGCATCGTGGAATCCTGATGACGGTTTCCTTGCTGGATCAACAGCGACACCTCTCCGACGCAACTGTCGCCGCAGCCATGGAACGTTTGGCCGGGAGAACGCTGGCCTACGGGGGCGCACTGAAATGCACCCGGAATCGCATCATGCTGGCAATGAAGGAAACGGGCACGGCCGCCCCTCTGGAAGTTTTCACGTCAAATGGAAGAAACAGCATTTCGGGATTCGAAGCGGATGCCTCACGCGCGAAGGCGTGATTGACAGGCCCCGCCGGCTTCTGATTCCGGAGCATGCATGTACCGCCACCGGTGTTGAGGCGAAAACGTGCAAGCGGCTTCAGCCGCCTGCACGTCCAGCATCTTGAAGCCGAGTACTACGGTGCTTCAATGGACCAGATGTCGCCATCGCTGCTCGCGTACCGCACCAGCACCACATCCTGCGCACGATATACCTCGAAACGCCGTGCCGCACCCGGAACAGTGAGTCGCTGACCGGGAAGCGAAACACGCGCCGCAGACTTGCCTGCGGGCAATGCGAAGTAGGCATCACCGGCGTTGCCGATGATCACCTTTACCTGCCCGGCCAGATCGTTGACCTGCAGATAGACTACGCCATCGCGCTGGAAAGCGTACACCTGCAACGCGGGATCGGCGCTGATGTCTGCAGCGGCGGGATGGGTCTCACCAAGGCCCTCCGTCGAAACTGCGGCACTTGCCAAGGGTTTTCCGTGGTAGTCACCGCCTCCTCTATCACTCGCGAAAACTGGAGCTGCGACAAACACTGCTGCACTGGTTACCACACCAACAATCATGGATCGCACAATGACCTCCTGGTCGGGGTGAGAGCAAACAACTTCGCAGCGATAGTAACGTCTTCCAGCCCCAACACAGTGAGGGCTGAATAATCCGGACGATTTAGTCCCATATGTGCACCCGACGCCCCCCCGGCCCTACTTCCTTGGCGGGAAAACATGGTGCCGATTGCGTCTTCACTCATCCATGGATAGTGTTCATTACCGGGTCGGCGGTAGCTTAGCGATGGCAAGGAGGCTTTTCTGGACCGTTTGAAGAATGCCTTCGAGGTGAGCTTCCGCATTCGACCGGTCGGACTTGCGCTGGCCGCCGTCTACGCTGCCAGCTGCCTCGTCTCGCGCCAGTTCTCGCTGGACCAGTTCTTCCTGCCAGCAGGTATCCGGGCGGCTGCGCTGCTGATCGTCCCGATGCGCCTGTGGCCCTATCTGTTGCTCGGCGAGTACATCTACTTCGCCAAGCTGCGCCTTCCCATGATCGATACCTACGGCTTGGACTGGGTCATCCTGGCATCGACCCTGCTGATGCCGATGGCGATGCTGGTGATCTATCTGCATCGGATGAGAACACCATCCGAGGCCGCCACCGGCCTCTGGCTGCTGTCGTTGTCGTTCTGCACAGCGCTGTTCGTCCCGGGTCTTAATCTGGGCATTTCATATGCCCTCTGGACGAATCCGCCGCCCAGCAACCTGCTGGACGCGGTCGATCGGGCAATCTTTGGCCACTTCGCCGCCATCATCACCTTGGTCCCGCTGGCCTTCCTGTGGGGCCTGCGGCACGCAGATCCCAGCTGGCGCACCCGCCTTGTCGCGCCCACCGCTGTGGCGATCCTGTTGATGCTGATACTGGGCTTGGGTATGCAGCTGACAGGCAGCAGCGCCCATGTCGCCCGCAAACACCTTGTACTGATAGCGGCCCTGCCCGCCATCGCCCTGACCTTCATGCATGGTTGGCGTGGTGCAGCCATTGCAATTCCGCTGTTGAACCTCCCGCTTCATGCCGCGACGCCCAGCACTGGCCTCCCCTCCTCCTTCGACCTGGGCACGTTCGCAACCCAACAGAACATGGCGGTGATGAGTGTCGCTCTGCTCGCGCTGGGATCCAGCATCAGCTATCACCATCAACGCGCCCGGTCCCGAGGCTTGGCAGAGGAAACCACGTTGCGCCTGACACGCAGCTCCCACCAGACCAGCGAGCGTGAGCTACGCGAGCGGGCCATCCGTCTCAAGCATCTGAGTGAGGGCATGGACAGTTCGCTCAGCGAGATGGTCAGCTGGCTGAAGTCCCAGGGTCACCACGCGGTTGCAAACAGCCTGCACCATGCATCGTCCGTGCATTCACGACTGTTCCGGGAACAAGCCAGCCTGGTCTACCCCACTGGACTGGAACAGGTCGGGCTGTATGTCGCGTTGCAAGGCGGTGGCGCGTACGGGATCTGGAGCAATACCCACCGGGTCAATCGACCCAGGTTGACCGGAAACCCGTTCATCCTGAATGTAGACCTGCAATTGGTGATCTACCGCACCCTGATCGAGGCGGTCTCGCTGCTGCTGGAACTGGAGGCGGGCCAGATCTGTGTACGGACCCGGTGTGGCACGGCCGGTAGCCGCCGTGGCATCGTCGCGGTCGTCGCACTGCTGGACCGTGGCTGTGCGCTGTCCACTGACACGACCCACCAGGCCGTCGAGCGCCTGAGCGGACGGATTCAGGCCTACGGTGGCGCGGTACATTGCCGCAGCAATCGGCTCCGCCTTGCGGTATACGACTCGATTTCCAGTGTGCAGCCGCAGATTCCAACGTCGGCCTGACACACCCGCTGCGTGCCGGTTGTCCTGCGCGGCTAAAGTTGCACCTGAAACCGCCGCTATCGGTGCCGAGCCCTCCCACGTGAGCCACCGCATCATGCCCGTCCTGCCGCAGGCCGCTGTCGATGGCGACCTGGCCGATCCGCTGCCGCAGCGCATCCTGCTGGTGGAAAATTCCCGTGCCTTCACCGGCATGCTGCGCGAAGCCATCGAACAGCGCCTGGAGCTGCCGGTGGTGGTGGCCAGCTCGCTGGCCGAAGCTGATCGCCTGCTCAGTGAAGAAGGCGGCTGGTTCCTGGTGCTGACCGGGCTGGTGCTGGCCGATGGCGACCGCGACGCGGTGGTCGAGTTCTTCCTCAAGCGCAACCTGCCGACCGTGGTGGTCAGCGGCGTGTACGACGAGGATCTGCGCAAGCGCGTGCTGCAGCAGCAGATCATCGATTACGTGCTGAAGAACACTCCGGGCAGCATCGACTATCTGGTCTGGCTGGTGCAGCGCCTGGAACGCAACCGGCGCATCGCCGCGCTGGTGGTGGACGACTCGCCGTCCGCACGCGGCTATGCCGCCGCCCTGCTGCGCATGTACGGTCATGAGGTGTACGAGGCTGCCGATGGCAGCGAAGGCCTGGCAGCGATCGAGGCGCACCCGGCGATCCGTCTGGCCGTGGTCGACCAGGAGATGCCGGGCATGCAGGGCGTGGAGTTCACCCGCCGCCTGCGTACCCTGCGCTCGCGCGACAAGGTGGCGGTGATCGGCATTTCCGGCAATGCCGATGCGTCGCTGATTCCGCGCTTCCTGAAGAACGGCGCCAATGACTTCCTGCGCAAACCCTTCTCGCGTGAAGAGTTCTTCTGCCGTGTCTCGCAGAATGTGGACCAGCTGGAACTGATCGGCACGCTGCAGGACCTCGCCACCCGCGATTTCCTCACCGGCCTGCCCAACCGCCGCTGTTTCCTGGAACAGAGCCAGCGCCAGCTGCCGCAACTGCAGCTGCATGGCCAGTGCGTGGCGGTGGCGATGATCGACATCGACCATTTCAAGCACATCAACGACACCCACGGCCACGAAGCGGGTGACGATGCGCTGCGTGCGGTAGCCCGTGCTGTCGGCGACCACGCGCGAAGCCAGGACCTGATCGCGCGCTTCGGCGGCGAGGAATTCTGCCTGCTGGTGCCGGACATGGAACAGGACGAAGCCCTGCTCTATTTCGAGGAGCTGCGCCAGCGCATCGCCGCGCTGGAAGTGGACATCGGCAGTGCCACGCTGCGCATGACGGTCAGCATCGGCCTGTGCTGCCTGCGGCCGCAGCGTGACGCGCTGCACCGGCTGATTTCCGAGGCCGATCGCCAGCTGTACCTGGCCAAGGCCGGAGGCCGCAACCGGGTCAGCTGCACCACGGTGGCCAGCCCGCTGCGCCCGCGCGAGGCTGCGCTGTCCTGACTGGCATGCCTTGATCCAGATCAACGCCGCCCATGGGCGGTGCCTCTACAGTCGGCCCCGACATCAGCATGAAGGGGAGCCGGGGATGGCACTACTGGTCTGGCAGGACGATCTGAACATCGGCATCGATGTGATCGATCAGCAACACCGCCGCATCATCGAGATGCTCAACCACCTGCACGTGGCGCAGACCAGCCTGCAGCGGGCAGCGGTGGGCGAAGTGATCGACGAGGTGGTGGACTACACCATGTCGCACTTCGCATTCGAAGAAGAGCTGATGGAAGAAGCGGGCTATCCATTCTGTGCCGCGCACAAGCGTGTGCATGAGGTCTTCATCAAGCGGGTATCGGAATACCGCATGCGCTTCCAGGCCGGTGAGGACATCAGTGACGAGTTGCGCACCATGCTCTCGCGCTGGCTGTTCAACCACATCCGCGGCGACGACCAGTCCTATGCCGAACAGGTCAAGCAGCACCTGAACCAGTTTGCCCGCGAGCACCAGAGCGGCGGGTGGCTGGGCCGCACGCTCAAGCGCTTCTTCGGCTGATCAGCGCTGGCGGCGCTGCAGGGCGAGCAGCGCGCACAGGGTGATCACTGCGGTCAGGCACAGGTAGTAGCCGACCGCGACCAGCCCATAACGCTCGGCCAGCCAGGTCGCCAGGTACGGCGCCGGGGCTGCGCCCAGAATGCCGGCCAGGTTGAACGACAGCGAGGCACCGGTGTAGCGCACTTCCACCGGATAGATTTCGGCCAGGAACGTGCCGCACGGGCCGTAGGTCAGCCCCATCAGGAACAGGCCCAGGCACAGGAACGTCAGTACCAGCCACGGGCTGCCGGCCTGGAACAACGGCGCGAACAGCACACCGAAGCCGATGATCAGCAGGCTGGCGATGGCCATCGTGCGGCGCGTTCCCCAGCGATCACCGTAGCGTGCCGACAGCGGGATGCCGGCGGCGAAGAACAGCATCGCCACCATCTGCATCAGCAGGAACTGCTCGCGGCTGTAGCCGAGCACGGCGGTGCCATGGCCGAGGCTGAACACCGTCATCAGGTAGAACAGCACGAAGGTGGCGAACGCCCCCAGCGTGCCCAGCAGCATCGGCAGCGGATGCTCGCGCAGCACCGTCCACATCGGCAGGCGCACCGGCGCCTTGCGCTCCAGCGCGCGCTTGAAATCCGGTGTCTCGTGGATGTTCAGCCGCACCCACAGGCCGAGGCCGACCAGCAGCGCGCTGGCAACGAACGGAATGCGCCAGCCCCATTGCAGGAAATCGTCCTGGCCCAGAAAGCGACCGAGCAGCAGAAAGATGCCGGCTGACAGAAGGAAGCCGATCGGTGCACCCAGCTGCGGGAACATGCCGTACCAGGCGCGCTTGCCCGGCGGCGCATTTTCGGTGGCCAGCAGCACCGCCCCACCCCATTCGCCGCCCAGGCCCAGGCCCTGGCCGAAGCGGCACAGCGCCAGCAGTGCCGGCGCCCACAGGCCGATCTGCGCATGGGTGGGCAGCAGGCCGATGGCGACCGTGGACAGGCCCATGGTCAGCAGTGCGGCCACCAGGGTGGCCTTGCGGCCGATGCGGTCCCCGAAGTGACCAAACACCGCCGAGCCCACCGGGCGTGCGATGAACGCCACCGCGAAGGTGGCCAGGGACTGCAGCAAGGCGGCCTGGTCGCTGCTTTCCGGGAAGAACAGGTGCGGGAACACCAGCACCGCGGCGGTGGCGTAGATGTAGAAGTCGAAGAACTCGATGGTGGTGCCGATCAGGCTGGCCAGCAGGACACGGCGGGGAGAATTCACGGGTGGCGCGGCAGCGGTGATCGTCGACATCGGCAAGGCGGGTAACGGCGGATCGACCGATTCTGCCACGCTTGGCCGCCCCGCCGGGGCAATGGTTTCAGGCGACACCGACGCCAACGAATTCTTTCCCGGGGGCCGCTACGCTGCACCACCGGTCCCTGCATGGATGCTTCACCGATGGGTTCTGCCGCCCCGCAGTCATGCTCCGATTCCCCGCTGCTGCCTCGCCTGGCTGCATGGCTGGCGGTGCTGCTGGTGCATCTGCTGATGCTGTGGTGGCTGTTGCATGCGGGGCGCATCGCCTTGATCGCACGCGACAATTCGCGGATCAGCCTGCGTTGGCTGCCGCCGGAAGCGCCGCCGATGAGCCGTCTGGTTGTCGATGCATCACGGCCGGCGGCTGCGCCGCACCAGGTTCCGCACGCCCCCGCGCTTCCTCCTGCGCAGGCCGAGCAGCGCCCAGTGCATGTCGATCGGCAACGCAGCGCGGCTGCGCGCAACCAACCACTGAATCTGAGGCTGCCGGCTGGCAGCATCGATGGTGGCGATGGCATCACTGCCGAGGGTGTGGCCGCAAAGCTGATCGGCCGCCGTGAGGTGCATGCGGCGTTCGCGCCCCGTCGCCCCCCTTTCCGGATCCACCGGCAAATGACGCCCGAGCAGATCCTGCAGGGTGTTGCCCAGATGCTCGGCACCTGGCCACCGGGCTACATGGTTGACCCGTGCACGCTGGGCCAGCAGGACATGCACTACTTCCAGAACGCAGTGGAGGAAGTGGACCGGCAGTTGCTGCGCGAGGCGGTGCTGCAGGTCAGTGCAAGCTGCCGGTAGCGCGGTCTACAGCTGGATCCAGGTGGCCTTGATCTCGCTGTACTTGTCGAAGGCGTGCAGCGACTTGTCGCGGCCGTTGCCGGACTGCTTGTAGCCACCGAACGGTGCCGTCATGTCACCGCCGTCCCAGCCGTTCACCCACACGCTGCCCGCGCGCAGTTGGCGGGCTACGCGATGGGCGCGTCCAAGATCCCGCGTCCACAGGCCGGCGGCCAGTCCATAGCGACTGTCGTTGGCCAAGCGCACGGCCTCGGCTTCGTCATCGAAGCCGAGCACCGCCAGCACCGGGCCGAACACTTCCTCGCGGGCCAATGCCTGTTCCGGGCGTACCTGGTCGAACACCGTCGGCTGCACATAGCAACCGCCCGCCTCCACTTCGGCCCTCTGGCCGCCCAGCAGCAGGCGCGCGCCATCGGCTTCGGCCCGGGCGATATCGGCCAGTACCTTGTCCACGTGCGCGGCATCGACCAGCGCGCCCATCGGTGCATCGGCCTCCAGCGGATGGCGGGGCTGCATGCGTTGGCCGTAGGCGATCACCTGGTGCACGAAGTCATCGCGGATCGAACGCTGCACCAGCAACCGCGAACCGGCGGTGCAGACTTCGCCCTGGTTGAAGAAGATGCCCTGCGCCACGCCCTTGGCGGCCGCATCCAGGTCCGGCGCGTCGGCGAACACCACGTGCGGGCTCTTGCCACCGCATTCCAGCCAGACCCGCTTGAGGTTGGAGCGCCCCGCGTATTCGAGCAGCCTGGCGCCGGTAGCGGTGGAGCCGGTGAAGGCCAGCACGTCCACGTCCATGTGCAGGGCCAGCGGCTCGCCCACGCGTGAGCCGTGACCGGGCAGCACGTTGAGCGCGCCGTCCGGCAATCCCGCTTCGGCCGCCAGTGCGGCCAGCCGCAACGCACTCAGTGGCGAGCGCTCGGAGGGTTTCAGCACTACTGAATTTCCCATCGCCAATGCCGGCGCAATCTTCCAGCACGCCATCAGCAGCGGAAAATTCCACGGCACGATGGCCGCCACCACGCCTGCGGCCTCGCGCGTGACCAGGCCCAGCTCGTGCGGACCGGTGGGGGCGATTTCACCGTACAGCTTGTCCACCGCTTCAGCGGTCCAGGTCAGGCAGCGCACCACGCCGGGCAGATCGATGCGACGCGCATCGCGGATCGGCTTGCCCATGTCCAGCGTTTCCAGCAGGGCCAGCTCATCGGCGTGCGTCTCCACCAGCGCGGCCAGCGCCAGCAGCACGCGCTTGCGATGGGCGGGGCTGGCCTGCGACCAGTGGCCTGCCTCGAACGCGCAGCGCGCCGAGGCCACTGCACGCTCGACGTCCTGCGCATCACAGTCGGCCACCGCACCCAGTACACGCCCGTCGATCGGGCTGATGCAATCAAAGCGCGCGCCGCTGGCGGCATCCACGTAGCGGCCATCGATGAACGCTTGCGCAGGAATCGCCACGCGGCTGCGCAGGGCCTGCCAGTGGCTGCGGTCGGGGAAGTCGGCCATGGGTCGCTCCAGCAATCAACGATCCTTGTTTATACCGGCGCGGCCGCGACCCCACCGTGATCGACCGCGCTGCGCGCTCGCCGGGCCATGCCTGCCGACAGAACCGTGACGCGGCTGCGCTAGAGTCGCACCCATCGGACCCGATGGAGCCGGCATGAAAACCCCTGCAAGCGACCTGCACGACCTGGCCACCCAGCGCCCCGATTCACTGGACGCGTACTGGATGCCGTTCACTGCCAACCGCCAGTACAAGGGCGCGCCGCGCATGCTGGTACGTGCCGAGGGCATGCACTACGAGGACGTCGATGGGCGCGCCATCCTCGATGGCACCGCTGGCCTGTGGTGCTGCAATGCAGGGCACGCCCGCCGACGCATCGTCGACGCGATCGCCGAGCAGGCCGCCACCCTCGATTACTCGCCGGCCTTCCAGATGGGTTCGCCGCCGGCCTTCGCCCTGGCGCAGCGGCTGGCGGCACTGGCCCCGGCCGGGTTGAACCACGTGTTCTTCACCAGCTCGGGTTCGGAGGCGGTGGATTCAGCGATGAAGATCGTGCTGGCCCACCACCGCCTGCGCGGCGAGGGACAGCGCACGCGCTTCATCAGCCGCGAGAAGGCCTACCACGGGGTCGGCTTCGGCGGCATGGCACTGGGCGGGCTGCCCAATAACCGTCGCCAGTTCGGCCTGCAGCTCGGCGGCGTGGACTACCTGCGGCATACCCTGGACCTGTCACGCAATGCGTTCAGCAAGGGCCTGCCACGCCAGGGCGCCGAGCTGGCCGACGATCTGGAACGGCTGATCGCCCTGCACGATCCGTCCACCATTGCCGCGGTGTTCGTTGAACCCGTCGCCGGCTCGGCCGGGGTGATCCTGCCGGCGCCGGGCTATCTGCAACGACTGCGCGAGATCTGCGACCAGCACGGCATTCTGCTGGTGTTCGATGAGGTCATCACCGGCTTCGGCCGGGTTGGCATGGCGTTCGCCGCGCAGCGTTTCGGGGTCACCCCGGACCTGTTGACCTTCGCCAAGGGCGCCAGCAACGGCGCGGTGCCGCTGGGAGGCGTGCTGGTCGGCGACAGCGTGCATGCCAGCTTCATGCAGGGTCCGCCACAGGCCATCGAGTTGTTCCATGGCTATACCTATTCGGGCCACCCCTTGGCCTGCGCGGCGGCGTTGGCCACGCTGGACATCTACGCCGAGGAACGGTTGTTCGAGCGTGCGATCGAGCTGGGCGAATACTGGCAGGAGCGCCTGCATGCCCTGCACGGATTGCCGAACGTGATCGACATCCGCAACTTCGGCCTGGTCGGTGCGGTGGAGCTGGCACCGCGCAAGGACGCCCCCGGCAGCCGTGGCTACGAGGTGTTCCGCCGCTGCTTCCACGACGGGCGCCTGCTGGTGCGCTGCACCGGCGACATCATCGCGCTGTCACCGCCGCTGATCGTGGACAAGGCACAGATCGACCAGATCACCGGCACCCTGGGCGAGATGATCCGGGCCACCGCCTGAGGCCAGGGCGGTGCTGGCGAGCAGGTACAATGGGCGGTTCCGCTCCTGCCTGTTGCCGTGCCCATGAACATCGTCGTCAAAGAAGAACTCAAGGCCTACATCGACCCGCTCACCGCCGACGAACACGAGGCGCTGGAGCGCAGCATCCTCGCCGAAGGCTGCCGCGATGCGCTGGTACTGTGGGGCGACGTGCTGGTGGATGGACACAACCGCTTCGGCATCTGCCAGAAGCATGGACTGCCGTTCAACACCGTGCAGAACACCCGCTTCCAGAGCATGGAAGACGTGCACCTGTGGATGATCGAGCAGCACCTGGGCCGGCGCAGCGTTTCCGATTTCCAGCGCGGCGTGCTGGCCCTGCGCAAGCGCGACATCCTGTCCACGCGCAAGCAGGTCGAACAGGCGCAGCTGCAGCGCGAAAGCGACGGCACCGCCGAGCCTGCCGACGAGGCCGGCGAAGACAGCCCACCGTGGGAACCGGCGCCGAAGATCAGCCGCGCCGAACTGGCCCGCGAAGCCAAGCTGAGCACCAGCCAGGTGGGCATGATCGAGCGCATCCACGCCCAGGCCGCGGCCGAGGTGGTGGAAGCGGTGAAGGCCGGCATGATCTCGATCAGCGCCGCCGCCGCCGTGGCCGACCTGCCGGAAGAAGAGCAGCGCGCGGCGGCTGCCGGTGGCAAGGATGAACTGAAGCAGGCTGCAAAGCGCGTGCGTGAGTCCAAGCGCAAGCCGCGTGCGCCGAAGCCTGAACCGGAGTCGGCGGAAATGGACTTCGAAGAGGCCAACGAGGATGAGATCGCCAGCCGCGATGCCGAGGTGCTGGCCGCGCTGGAGCAGCTTGGCGAGGATGCCCCGGCGCTGCGCCGCCGCGTGGTTGCCCTGACCCGCGAGAACGACACCCTGCGCGCACAGCTGGCTCACCTGCGCAGGCAGCTTGAAACGCTCTGAGCATCCCCCGGTAGTGCCGGCCGCTGGCCGGCAGCTGCAAGGTGCTTCCAACGTCCATGGGTTGCCGGCCAGCGGCCGGCACTACCGGGTACTCACCGGCCTGCGGGTAGACTTCGGGCATGACGTCTGCCATCGATCCGCGCCGCGCCCAGCTGCGGCGCCTGAAAACCCTCGCCCTTGGCCTGCTGCTGCTGATGCTGGCCGGTTTCGCGGTCAGCCACTGGCAGGGCGAGCGTGGCATCTGGGCCTGGGTCTCGGCCTTCTGTGAGGCCGCTGCGGTTGGCGCGCTCGCCGACTGGTTCGCGGTGGTTGCCCTGTTCCGGCGGCCGATGGGCCTGCCGATTCCGCATACGGCGATCATTCCGCGCAGCAAGGAACGCATCGGCGACAGCCTGGCCCTGTTCGTGCGCGACCAGTTCCTGGAACCGACGGTGCTGCTGGCCAAGCTGCAGGTATTCGATCCAGCCAGCCGCCTCGGCAGCTGGCTGGCCGATCCCGCGCGTTCACGGATGCTGGCCGACATGGCCCGTGGCTGGGCGCTGCAGGCGCTGGACTTCTTCGATGAAGCTGCGGTGCGGCGGCAGCTGCACAGCTTCGTGGTGCAGCAGCTGCGGCAGTGGAACGCCGCAGCCACCGCCGGCGAACTGCTGGGCCTGCTGACCGCCGACGGCCGCCACCAGCGCGTGCTGGACGAAGGCCTGCAACGGCTGGGGCGTTGGCTGGAGCAGCCGGAAGTGAAGGAACGCGCCTCGCAGCTGATCGTGCGCTACATCCAGCGCGAATGGCCGACGCTGTCGAGCACGGTGAACTGGGTCAAGCCGATCGATGAGATCGGCGACAGCCTTGCCGAACGCCTGGCGCGCGCGGTGCTTGAGGAGCTGCAGCAGGTGCTGGCCGAGCCGCAGCACCCGCTGCGCCAGGACTACGAACAATGGCTGGGCAACTACGTACAGCGCCTGCGCGAAGACCCGGCACTGGCCGAGCGCATCGAGCAGCTCAAGCAGGAAATGATCGACCACCCTGCCCTGCAGGACTACGTGCAGGGCCTGTGGTCGCGCATCCATGCCAGCCTGCGCGGCGATCTGCAGCGCGAGGATTCGGCACTGGTCGGTCATCTGCAGCGCAGCCTGGCCTCGCTGGGTGACAGCCTGCAATCGGACCCGGCGTTGCGCGAGGCATTGAACCAGCACCTGCTGGAAGGCGCGCAGCGGCTCACCGGGCGCCTGCGCGAGGGCGTCACCACCCATATCGCGCAGACGGTGAAGAGCTGGGACGAACGTCATCTGGTCGAGCAGCTGGAACTGAGCGTGGGCCGCGACCTGCAGTTCATCCGCTTCAACGGCACCCTGGTGGGTGGGCTGATCGGGCTGCTGCTGCATGCGGCTACGGTGCTGTTCCGGTTCTGAGGGGGGGGGCCCGGCCGGGCTGCGCCCGGCACCCGCAGATGCGGGAGCCAAAGCAACAGCCACAGCTGGTTTCCTGCGGGATGGCAGGGCGCTGTGGGTTTGCGCGGCCGCCGTGAACCCATCCCTGGGGGCTTGGTCGCCGCATCCATGCGGCTCACACCCCGCAAACCCACAGCGCCCCGCCTTCGACCGTTTCCCTCGATCTGCCTGGATCCACATGTTCGGGGGACGAATGGGGCTGTCACACTTGCTTAACGAAATGCGAATGCCTATCATTTACTGATCGGTTGTACGCTTAGCCAAGCGGGGCACGGAAGCACGCGCCCACCCGCCCCTTCGCCCGTGTACATCCCCCGACCACTGGGTCGCCTGCCTGCCGCAGGTGGCGCGCCGTCGATGGGAATCACGCTGGGTGACGTGCGCGGAGCGCATGGCTGCCATGGGTGCGTTTGCCATCGCCTGTTTTTTGTCCTGCATGGAATCGCACCGATGGCTTCTCCCCTGATTACTCCCCGCCCAACCCTGCTGGCCCTGGCCCTGACCGCTGTGATGATCGCTCCGCTGGCCCACGCCGATGCACCGCTCGCTGCCGATGCGCGCACGCTGGACACGGTGAAGGTGACCGCTGACGGCGAGATCGCAAACGGCTACACGGTGAAGAACACCCGCAGCGCGACCAAGCTGGATCTGTCGCTGCGCGAGACGCCGCAGTCGGTCACCGTCATCACCCGGCAACGGCTGGATGATATGGGGTTGTTCTCGTTGTCCGACGTGATGGGCCAGGTCACCGGCGTCAGCGTGTCGGTCACCGACAGCGAGCGCATCAGCTATGTTTCGCGTGGCTACACGATCGAGAACTTCCAGATCGACGGGATGCTCAACACCTTCGGTGGGTCGATCAAGACCAACACCGACAACGTCATCTACGAACGCATCGAAGTGATCCGCGGCGCCACCGGCCTGACCACGGGCGCCGGTGATCCGTCCGGCACCATCAGCATGGTGCGCAAGCGCCCCACCGACACCTTCCAGATGAGCAGCAACCTGACCGTGGGGCGCTGGGGCAACCAGCGCCTGGAAGCCGACCTGGGCGGTCCCGTGGCGTGGGACGGGCGCATCCGCGCACGCGTGGTCGCGGCCAAGCAGCAGAGCGATTCGTTCCGCGATGTCTACAAGCTCGACAAGGACGTGTTCTACGGCATCGTCCAGGCCGACCTGACCGACAGCACCCTGTTCGAGCTGGGCTATGAATACCAGTCACCGCACACCACGGGCGTGACCTGGGGCGTGGTGCCTTACTGGGGTGCTGACGGCAACCCGGCCAACCTGCCGCGCTCGACCAATCTGTCGGCGTCGTGGAGCGAATGGCCGATCATTGAAAAGACCACCTTCGCCCGCCTCGAACAGCAGCTGGGCAGCGGCTGGTCGCTGAAGGGCAACGTCAGCCATGCCGTGCGTGATACCGATGGCAGCGTCTGGTACGGCGCAGCCGGCTACCCGCGCGCGGACGGCACCGGCGTCACCGCCTACGTCTCGCACTTCAACGAACACAGCACGATGGACGTGTTCGACGTCAACGTCGGCGGCCCGTTCCAGCTGTTCGGCCGCGAGCATGAACTGGTGTTCGGGCTGGGCCAGTCCGTGCGCAAGGGCGAATCCGAAGCGACCAGCTTCGACACCAGCGCACCGGGCTACATGCAGGTTCCCGACTGGCGCAACTGGACCGGCAAGGTGCCGGTCCTGCCGGTGACACGCTACGGCCGTCTTTCCTCGGAAAACGAGCTGCGCCAGCGCGCCGCCTACATCGCCGCGCGCCTGCGCCTGGCCGACCCGCTGCTGGCCGTGGTCGGCGCCCGCTATGGCAGCTGGGAAACCCGCCAGTGGGGCTACGGCTACGACACCAACGGCAACCGCAACCGCACCACCCGCACCGGCTACAAGCCCGACGACACGCTGACCCCGTATGCCGGCCTGGTCTACGACTTCAATTCGATGTTCAGCGGTTATGTCAGCTACACCGACATCTTCAAGCCGCAGAACTACCGCGACCGCAACGGCAACTACCTTGAGCCGGTGGTCGGCGACATGTACGAGGCGGGCGTCAAGGCTGAATTCTTCGGTGGCCTGCTGAACGCCTCGGCCGCCGTGTTTGAGGGCAAGCAGGACAACGTGGCCGAGATTGATGATTCGGTGCCGCTGAACTCGCTGCCCGATGGCGGCCAGGCCTATCGCTCGACCGGCAAGGGCAACAAGGTGAAGGGTTGGGAACTGGAAACCCAGGGCAGCATCGGCGAGCAGTGGAACATCTCGGCCGGTTTCGCCCGTACCCGGATCCGCAACGCCGCGGGCGTGCTGCAACGGACCACCACCCCGCAGGAAACCTTCCGCCTCAACACCAGCTGGCGGCCGGGCGGCATCGAAGGCCGCTTCTGGCTGGGCGGTGGCGTGACCTGGCAGAGCCGCATCTGGAACAACAGCACCAAGCCGACGGCCGACTACCTGACCACCGGCCGCACCGAAAGTGCGCGCATCACCCAGGACGCGTTCTACCTGCTGAACCTGGCCGGTGGCTACCGCTTCAACGAGAACTTCAGCGCCCAGCTCAACATCAGCAACCTGCTGGACAAGAAGTACTACAACAACGTCGGCTTCTACCAGGGCGTGTACTGGGGCGAACCCCGCAACGTCAGCGTGACGCTGCGCTGGAAACTCTGATGACCTGATGGATGGTGCCGGTTCTGCGACCGGCACCCGGCCACGGATGGCCAACCCCGGCGCGCTTCGGTGCGCCGGCCTTCTCTTCATTCAACCTGCAGGACCGCCGTGGACCGCTCGCCCGCAACCGCCAGCCCCCGCCTCAGCACCTTCTTCGCCAACCCGCGATGGGGCGTGCTGTCCCGATCCCTTGCCGCCATCTTAGGCGGCTACGCGCTTGCCTCGATGACCACGGTGTTCTGTGCGCTGGCGCTGCCGGGCGCGCGCGGCCAGGCCGTGCTGACCGGCATGCTGCTGGCGATCCTGGTCGCCGCCTGCGCCGCGCTGTGGGCGTTCGCCACGCGCAGTGCGCTGCGTGCCTGGGTCGGCATTCTTGCCCCCACCCTGCTGTTGGCCGGCATTTCGCGCCTGCTGGGGGCGTGGGCATGAAGAATGGATTCCGCCAATCCATGGCCTGGCTGCATACCTGGACCGGCCTGCTGGTCGGCTGGCTGCTGCTGCTGATCTTCATGGCCGGCACCGCCAGTTACTACCGCGAGGAAATCAGCCGCTGGATGCGCCCGGAGCTGCCGCGCAGCACGGTCAGCACCGACGAAGCGGCGCAGCGCGCGGCCGACTACCTGCTGGCCAACGCACCACAGGCCGAGAGCTGGTTCGTCACCCTGCCGCAGCCACGCAATCCGGCCATGCAGATGTTCTGGCGGTTGCCGGCCGAGCTGGCCGACCCCAGCAAGGGCCGACGCGGCGCCTTCGGTGATGCCACCCTGGACCCGAACACCGGCACCGAGCTGAAGGCCCGCGAGACACGTGGCGGCGACTTCTTCTACCGCCTGCATTTCGACCTGCACTACATTCCCGTGCTGTGGGCGCGCTACCTGGTGGGCTTCTGCGCGATGTTCATGCTGGTGGCCATCATCACCGGCGTGATCACCCACAAGAAGATCTTCAAGGACTTCTTCACCTTCCGGAAGGACAAGGGCCTGCGTTCCTGGCTGGACTTCCACAACGTCAGCGCGGTGATGGCCCTGCCTTACCACGCGATGATCACCTACACCGGCATCGTCACGTTGATGATCATGTACCTGCCGTGGGGAGTGAACGTGGCCTACGGCACCGACCAGGATGCGTTCTATGCGGAGGCCTTTGGTGGCCTGCCCGAGGTCACCGCGCCCGCCGAAGGCAAGGCAGCCCCCCTGCCGCTGCGGCAGCTGCTGGACAGCGCCCGCACGCATTGGCACGGCACCGAGGTCGCCGGTTTCAGCGTTGCCAATCCCGGTGCCGCCAATGCGGTGATCGACATCCGCCAGCGCGATGGCAAACGCCTGTCCATCGATACCCCGGCGCTGCGCTATGACATGGTCACTGGCGCGCTGCTGCAGGAAACGCCGCCTTCCGGTGGCGCCACCGCCACCCGTGGCGTGCTGTATGGCCTGCACCTGGCCCGCTTTGCCGATTGGGGCCTGCGCGCGTTGTTCTTCCTGTCCGGCCTGACCGGCTGCCTGATGGTGGCCAGCGGCGTGGTGCTGTGGGCGGTGAAGGAGCGGCCGAAGCATGCCAAGAGCGGTCGCACCGGCTTCGGCCTGCGCCTGGTCGATGCACTGAACATCGGCGCCGTGGCCGGTCTGCCGATCGCCTTCGCCGCCTATTTCTGGGGCAACCGCCTGCTGCCGCTGGGCCTGGCCGAGCGCTCCAACGCCGAAGCGAACGTGTTCTTCTACGCGTGGGGCGCCTCGCTGTTGGCGGCCTTCATCTGGCCCAAGCGGATGATGTGGGCGTGGCAGCTGTACATCGGCGCGGCCGCGTTCGCGCTGATTCCGGTGGTCAGCGCATTGACCACCCACGCGCACCTGGGCGTGACGCTGTTCAACGGTGACTGGGCATTGGCCGGTTTCGACCTGTCGATGATCGCCTTCGGCGCCATGCTGGCCCTGTGCGGCTGGCGCATGCAACGCTGGACGCCGCCGCTGACTGCCGCCGAGAAGAAGAAGCGCGCGGCGGCCGCTGCAGCGACGAGGGCACCGGCCGATGCAGTGGAAGCGGAGGCCAGCGCATGATGCTGCTGGTACTGGGGTTGTCGTTCACGGCGTTCACCGCGCTGTCGCTGGCGATGGAAAAGCACCAGCAGGAACTGCACGGCAAATCCGCGGCATCACCGGCACGGCGCACGCAATGGCGGGTGCTGGGCTGGGTGCTGCTGACGGTGGCTTTCGCACTGTGCGTGGTCGACCACGGCTGGGCGATGGGCCCGGTGCTGTGGCTCGGCGCACTCACCCTGGGTGGAATCGTGCTGGCGTTCGCGCTGTACCCGTACCGGCCGAAATGGATCGCGCCGCTGGCGATCGCGTTGCCAGTGATCGGGCTGGTGGTGGCGCTGTTGTAACCCGTGCGGTGGGCCGCATCCACGCATGGCGTGGATCTACCGGACCCACGCTCGCCGGGCATGGCCCGGCGCTACCGTTCTGCGCGCACGTGGGTAGCGCCGGGCCATGCCCGGCGACGCGTCACGCCAGGCGCTTCAGCTCCCACGCACGATGGATGCGCGCATTGCGCTCGAAATCCGGGCCGATGGTGCTGGCGCTGATCTCGCGGCACTGGGCGAATTCGGCGATGGCGTTCTCTTCCAGCTTGAAGCGGCGGAAGTTGTTGGAGAAGTACAGCACGCCACCCGGCGCCAGTCGCGCGACGGCCGCACGCAGCATCTTCACCTGCTCGCGCTGTACGTCGAAGTCCTCGGCGCGGGCCGAGTTGGAGAACGTCGGCGGGTCGCAGAAGATCACGTCGTACTGGCCGCGATCGCCTTCCAGCCAGGCCATCGCATCGGCCTGCACCAGCAGGTGCTGATTGCCGCCCTGCCCGTTCAGGGCCAGGTTGTCGTAGCACCACTGCAGGTAGGTGGCCGACAGGTCGACGCTGGTGGTACTGGCCGCACCGGCCACCGCCGCCTGCACGCTGGCCACGCCGGTGTAGCAGAACAGGTTGAGGAAGCGCTTGCCGCGCGCCTGCTCGGCCATCAGCCGGCGCAGCGGGCGATGGTCGAGGAATAGGCCGGTATCGAGATAATCGAACAGGTTCACCTGCAGCAGCGCGTTGTTCTCGCGCACCACGAGGAACTCATCACGCTGCTCGAAACGGCCGTACTTGCTGCCGCCCTTGCCACGTTCACGCGATTTCATCGATACCTGTTCCGGCGGCACGCCGAACACCTCGCGCGCAGCGGCCAGCAGTTCATTGCGGCGGCGGCGCACGTCGTTCTCGGGAATCGCGGCCGGTGCAGCGTATTCCTGCACATGCAGGAACGTGCGGCGCTGGCCGCCATCTTCCTCGTACACGTCGATGGCCGCTGCGTATTCCGGCAGGTCGGCATCGTAGGCACGGAAACAGGTGATGCCTTCGCGCGCGCGCCAGCTCTTGAACTTCTTCAGGTTCTTGCGCAGGCGGTTGGCCACCATCTGCGCGCCTTCGCTCAGCTCGCGCACCTGTGCCGGGTCGCGGCCCGGCACCGCGATCGGATCGCAGACGATCAGTGCGCATTCCAGCGCACCATTGAACATCTGGTATTTCTTGCCCGCACGCAGGCCGGTGGCGAAGGCCAGTTCGTCATTGCCGCACAGCAGGCTGGCGCGCCACTGCGGCACGGCCTTCTGCAGGGCATTGCCCAGCTTGCGGTACAGCGCCGGATCGGCGGCCAGGCGCTCGTCATACGGCGGGTTGCAGACCACCGCGCCGATCTCCTGCTCCGGGGTGGGCAGGTCAGCCACATCGGCGCGGGTGAAGCGGATGGCATGGGCGACGCCGGCAACTTCGGCGTTCTCGCGCGCGGCCTGGATCGCCACCGGGTCGATGTCGCTGCCGTGGATGACCGGCTTCAGCGCGGCAAGGCCGGCCGCTTCGCGATCACGCGCTTCGCTCTGGATGGTTTTCCAGGCGGCCTTGTCGAAGCCCAGCCAGCGGCTCGGCGGCAGGCTGCCATGGCGCATCAGGCCGGGGGCTACATCGGCCGCCATCAGCGCGCCTTCGATCAGCAGGGTGCCGCTGCCGCACATCGGGTCCAGCAGGCCGCCACCGGCAGCGTGCAGGCGCGGCCACTGCGCGCGCATCAGCAGCGCGGCAGCCAGGTTTTCCTTCAACGGCGCGTCATGCGCCGCACCGCGCCAGCCGCGGCGATGCAGCGGGCCGCCGCCGAGGTCGATCGACAGCGAGGCGCGGCCCTTGCGCAGCGACAGGTTGACGCGCACGTCCGGCAGGTCGGTGTTGACCGAAGGGCGCTCCAGCCCTTCGTCACGCATGCGGTCGACGATGGCGTCCTTGATCCGCTGCGCGGCGAAACGGGCATGGGTGATCTTGTCGCCGGACACATGTGCATCCACCGCCAGGGTCATCTCCGGCTTGATGTGTTCGTGCCACGGCAGCGCACGCACGCCGTCGTACAGCGCCTGCTCGTCCGGGCATTCGAATTCGTCGATCGGCCACAGCACGCGGCTGGCCAGCCGCGACCACATCACGATCCGCAGCGCCTGCTCCAGTTCGCCATCGGCGTTGACGCCGGCGATGGTGGCAGTGGCCTTTTCCAGGCCCAGGGCCGACAGCTCATCGGCAAGCAGGTATTCCAGGCCCTTGGCGCAGGAGACAAAAAATTTCACGGGATCGGTTCGCAGGTGGTCAGGCACGGCAGGGGGCCGGGCCATTCGGAAGGGAGGGCCGTAGGCACGGCCGGCAGGCCCGCGCCGGGGGCGGCGGGGCTGCCATTGTAGTCAATGCGGGCGGGCGCGCCGTGCGCCCGGGCTTCACAGCTGCCGCAGCAGGCGCTCGAAGGCCTGCGCAGAGGCTTCCACGTGGTGCTCCAGGCGATGGCCATCGTCCACCAGCAGCAGCTGCGCCGAGCGCGCCTGCGCCCAGGCGATGACTCCGGCGGCCGGCACCACCTCGTCATGCCAGGCCTGCATCACCGTGGTCGGCACCGGCGCGGCATCCAGCGCCGGCATCGGGCCCATGGTGGTGGGCGGCACCATCAAGAACAGGCCGGCCACCGGCACCTGCAGCGAGGCGATGGCAGAGATGTAGGCGCCCAGGCTGGAGCCGGCCAGCACCACCGGCCCCTGCGCAGCGGCAGCGGCCGAGCGCTCGATCAGGCGTTGCAGGCGGGTGCGCACATCGCCAACGCGGCTGACCTGGCTCATCGCGTCCAGGTCGGTGTAATCGGGGCGCTCATGGGTCCAGCCCAGTCGCTCGGCGACTTCGGCCAGCGCGGTGACCTTGGTCGCCTCCGGGCCGCTCTCGAAGCCGTGGGACAGGATGCAGTGACCGCGGCTCATGCGTGCGCTCCCACGGAGCGGATCGACAGCAGAAGGGAAGGCAGTTTCATCCGGCAATGCTAGCATCGCCGCATGCCCAAACCGCTCCTGCCCGGCCTGCAGCTGCAGCCGTTGCCCTACCACGACCGCCTGCCACTGCGCGATCCATCCAGCCTGGCGATGGTGGTGATCCACTGCACCGAACTGCCCGACCTGGCGACCGCCCGGGAGTACGGCGAGCGCGTGCTGTACGACAGCGGCGCCGGCAACAGCGGGCATTTCTACATTGATCGCGACGGCAGCGTGGTGCAGTACGTGGCGCCGGAGCGCATCGCCCACCACGTGCGCGGCATGAATGCCGATACCGTGGGCATCGAACTGGTCAATTCGGGGCGCTACCCGCACTGGCTCGACAGCCGCCACCAGGCGATGGACGAGCCGTACACCGAAGCGCAGCTGCTGGCGCTGGAACGGTTGCTGCAGGCACTGGTGGCTCGTTACCCGTCGCTGCGGCGGATTGCCGGACATGACCAGTTGGACCTGGAGCAGGTGCCGGCCAGTGACGACCCGGCGGTGACCGTGGCGCGCAAGCGTGATCCGGGCCCGTTGTTCCCGTGGGCGCGGGTGCTGGCGAAGGTGCCGTTGCAGGGGTTGGGATGATGGGCAGGGCTGCGCCCTGGGTACACGCCATCGCATACGCGCTGTCGCTCCCACGCTTCGCTGCGCGAACCGCGGGCCCCACTTACCAGCTCCCACACCCCCGCCGCTTCGCGGCCGCCCCCTGACTCAGGGGGCTCTGCCCCAGAGATGAACCGGTGGCCAGTAGATCCACGCCATGCGTGGATGAACGTCAAATCGACCAACCCGCTTTGCTCAGGCGCCGGTGGCGACCGGGCGGCTGCTGTCGCTGACCCAGCCACTCCATGAGTCCGCGTAGATGCGTGCGCCGGACAGGCCCGCGCTTTCCATCGCCAGCAGCAGGTGGCAGGCGGTCACGCCCGAACCGCACATCAGCACCACGCGTTGCGGGTCCTGGTTGCCGATCACGCCCTGCAGCTCGGCACGCAGTTCCTGTGCATCGCGCAGGCGGCCGTCCAGCACGTTCAACGCAAACGGGCGATTGACCGCGCCCGGTACATGGCCGGCGACCGGGTCCAGCGGCTCCACCTCACCGCGGAACCGCTCGCCCGCGCGGGCATCGACCAGCCAGCCCGGTGCATGCTTGAGGCGTGATTCGATCTCGTCCGCGCTGGCAACCTGGCTGCCATCGAAGCGCCCCGGATACGCGGGCAACGCGGTGACCTGGCTGCTGCCGGTCGCCAGCGGCTGGCCGGCGGCCTGCCAGGCGGCGATGCCGCCATCGAGTACGGCCACGTTCGCATGCCCGATCAGGCGCAGCAGCCACCACAGGCGCGCGGCGGCCATGCTGCCATCGCTGCCGTCATACACCACTACCTGCGTGTCGGTGCCGATGCCCCATTGCCCCAGTCGTGCGGCGAACGCATCGCTGTCGGGCAACGGGTGGCGGCCATGACCCACCCGCGTCAGATCGGACAGGTCGCGGTTGAGATCGGCATGCACTGCGCCGGGAATGTGTCCCTGCGTATAGAGGCTGTTGCCCGCCTGCGGGTCGGCCAGCGATGCACGCGCGTCGACCACGCGCACGGTACTGGCGGTCGCGCGGGCATCGACCACGCGTACCCCATCGCCCAAGGCCGCAGCCAGGGTCGCAACATCGACAAGGGTGGTCCACGGTGGGTCGATCGGCTTCATTGCACTTGCTCCAGGCGGCGACGCAGGTTGTACAGGATGGCCGCGGTGGCGCCCCAGATGCGCTGGCCGGGCCAGCCATATTCAAGGACATGGCGGACGCGGCCGCGATGGTTGATTTCGACCTGGCGCAGGTTGTCGGCGGCCATCAGATAGTCCAGCGGCACTTCGAACACCTCGGCCACTTCGCTGGGCTGCGGGACCGCCACGAAATCCGGATCGATCACTGCCACCACCGGGGTCACCCGGTAGCCGGTGATGGTCACGAACGGATCGAGATATCCCAGTGCCTGCACCTGTGTCGGCGCCAACGCGATTTCTTCCTGGCTTTCGCGCAGTGCGGCAGCCAGCGCATCGCGATCATCGGGCTCGGTACGGCCGCCGGGGAAGCCAACCTGGCCACCATGTTGCCGCAGGGTTTCGGTACGCCGGGTCAGGATCACCTGCGCACCGTTGGCGCGCGGCACGATGCCAGCCAACACCGCCGCCTCGACCGGTGGGCCCGGGGGCAGCAGGTCATCCAGTTCACTGCGGTTCCAGCCGTCACCTGCCGGCGGCTCGGCCAGCGGATGCAGCGCGCGCAGCAGCCGCTCATGATCGGCCAACGACCCTCGCAGCGACTGCTGCAGCTGTTGGCGCAGGGGCAGCACACGCTGCAGGATGTGGCTGCGTTCGTTGTCGCTCATCGACGACCACCGTGCGATTTCGTCGATATGCCGCCCGCACCCGGCGCAGAGCCGGTTGCGATCCAGCTTGCAGACGTTGATGCAGGGGCTTGCGACAGCACGCGCCGTTTCTTCCATTATTTGCACCGGTCAACAGTAGCGCGAATGGGCTGAATTTGGGATGGGCCCCGCACAGCTGCAGCGTGGTGCAGAAACAAAAACGCGCCGGTGGGTTCACCGGCGCGTTGATGTTGACGCTGTTTCTTCTTACTTGACGCTGATCAGCTTGATCTCGAACTGCACAGCCACGTTCGGCGGGAACGGGGTGCGCGGGTCGGCGCCGTAGGCCTGATCCGGCGGCAGCGAGACTTCCCACTTCGAGCCTGCCGGCATCTGCAGCAGGGTCTCACGCATGGCCTTCATTTCGACTTCGCTGACCTTGATCGACGGAATCTGCTGGGCCGGGCGGGCTTCGGTCGGGCGCTGGCCGTACGGGAACGGACCGGCCACTTCCAACTGCACGGTGCTGGCCTGGGTCGGCTTGGCACCCTTGCCGGCTTCGATCACACGGTACTGAACGCCGCTCGGCAGGGTCTGCACGCCCGCCTTTGCCTTGTTCTGCGCCATGAACTGATCGCTCTTGGTCTTGTTTTCGGCAGCAGCCTTTTCGTACTCGGCCTTGGCGGCCTGGGCACGGCCCTGCTCGCGCTTCTGGAACGCTTCAACGGCCGGCTTCAGCTGCTCGGCGGTAATGGCCGGCTGCTTCTTGGCGTAGGCGTCCTGAAGGCCCTTCACCACCGAGTTGATGTCCAGCTGCTCACCGCGACCGGTCAGCTCCGCCAGGTTGTTGCCGTAGTCGTAACCGAAGTAGTAGCTCAGCTTGCCCTTCTCGGACGCGATGTCCTGGGCGAAGGCATTGCCCGTCAGGGCCAGGGCCGCGACGGCGACCGCGATAGAACGCAACTTCATCAAACAGTTCTCCAGGGGTGGTAACTCAGGGACGTTCTGCGCCGCCCTGAGGCGACGGGTTAGGATAACGGCCACAACGTGTAACCGCTACTCACCACGCAGGCTATGACCTGTCTGCGTTTACAGAGTTCAATCTCACTTTTTTTTAACGTTCCAGGAGTTTCCCGTGGTCGAGGCCCCCGCTCCCCACCCGGTCGACGTCAGCGATGATGGCGCCGTCCGCACCATTACCGTGCAACGCCCGGACAAGCTCAACGCCCTCAATGCCGCCACCCTGCAGGCGCTGGCCGAGGCGTTTGGCGACGCCGCCGCCGACCCGGCAGTACGGGTGGTGGTGCTGACCGGGGCTGGCCCCAAGGCGTTCGTGGCCGGGGCCGACATCGCGGAAATGAACACCTTGAGCGCGGTTCAGGGACGTGATTTCTCCCTGCTCGGCCAGGCCCTGATGCGCCGCATCGAACGCATGCCCAAGCCGGTGATCGCCCGGGTGAACGGATTTGCGCTGGGCGGCGGGCTGGAACTGGCCATGGCCTGCCATCTGCGCATCGCCGCTGATTCGGCCAAGGTCGGCCAGCCGGAGATCAATCTCGGCCTGATTCCCGGCTTCGGCGGCAGCCAGCGCCTGCTGCGCCTGTGTGGTCGCGCGGCCACGCTGGAACTGTGCCTGCTGGGCACCCCGATCGACGCCGCGCGCGCACTGGCCCTGGGCATCGTCAACGAAGTGGTGCCCGCCGCCGAGCTCGATGCCCGCGTGCAGGCCCTGGCCCGGCAGCTGGCACAGTCGGCGCCGCTGGCGCTGCGTGGCCTGCTCGACGCGGTGCACGTGGGCGGCGAATGCAGCCTGGAAGCCGGCCTGGAATACGAAAGTGCGCAGTTCGGCCTGCTGTTCGCCACCGAGGACATGCGCGAAGGCACCAGCGCCTTCCTGCAGCGCCGCCCCCCCGCCTTCCAGAACCGCTGACGCCATGGCATCCCGACCCAACCCCGTGCTGCTGTTCGCCCGGGTCCAGGCAGACGATCCCGATGGTGCGCTGCAGGCTGGACTGATGGACTACGTGGTGCGCCCTGGCGATGAGCGGCTGCTGCCCGATCATCCGGACCTGCCGGACCGCCTGTGCCAGATGCAGTTGCAACTGCAGCGTGCATGGGCGGCGCGCGAACGTTTCCGCGCACGCGCCGTGCGCCTGGCCCGCCGCGAGGCCGAGCGTGATGCGCGCCGGACGCCCGCGCCGGCACCGGACGTAAAACCCGCCCTGCCTGCTGCCGCGGCCGCCATCCTCGCCCGGGCCAAGGCCCGCGCCGCCGGCAAGGAGCAGTAATGGCGACCGCGAAGAAGACCGCGCGCGCACCTGCGCGGCGCGGCGGTACGATGCCGCGTGCCGACGTGGTGGAAATGTTCACCCGCCTGCGCGAGCTCAACCCGCATCCGAAGACCGAGCTGGAATACAGCTCGCCGTTCGAACTGCTGGTGGCGGTCGCGCTGTCTGCACAGGCCACCGACGTCGGCGTCAACAAGGCCACCCGACGCCTGTTCCCGGTTGCCAACACGCCGGCGAAGATCCTCGCCCTGGGCGAAGAGGGACTGAAGAAGTACATCGCCACCATCGGTCTGTTCAACGCCAAGGCGAAGAACGTGATCGCCACCTGCGCGCTGCTTCTGGAGAAGCACGGTGGCGAAGTGCCACGCGATCGCGACGCACTGGAAGCCCTGCCCGGTGTCGGCCGCAAGACCGCCAACGTGGTGCTCAACACCGCCTTCGGCGAACCGGTGATGGCGGTGGACACGCACATCTTCCGTGTCGCCAACCGCACTGGACTTGCGCCCGGAAAGAACGTGCGCGAAGTCGAAGATCGACTGGTCAAAGCGATTCCCGCCGAGTTCCTGCTCGACGCGCACCACTGGCTGATCCTGCACGGTCGGTACGTGTGCAAAGCGCGCAAACCGGATTGCCCGGGCTGCGTGATTGCCGACCTGTGCCGGTTCAAGGACAAGACTCCCGCAGAATGACGGCGCCATCCACGCATGGCGTGGATCGGCTGGAAAATCCATCCACGCATGGCGTGGATCTACTGCAACCGGGGCGCAATCCGCGCGTCATACGTAACCGGTTTCAATGGCAGGCCCAGCCGTGACGGGGCCTGCGGCGGATCGCCGCCGTGCGCGAACTGTCACATTTACGCAATCTTCACGTTTTAGCCTGCGCGCATCTTCCCACCTGCCTGCAAGGCTCCTCTCCATGAAACTGCATCACCAGCTCCTGACGATCGCCGTGGCTGCTGCGCTGTACGTGCCGGCCGCCCACGCCGAAGTCGCCATCGATGTGATCGGCGGTTCGGAAATCACCTTCGAAGGCCTGGTCCAGGCCGACGGCAACTGGTACGACAATGACGTCGTGGACCTCAACGGCGGTGACGCCGGCAACGGCAAGAACAGCGAATTCGAACTGCGTCGCGCCGAGCTGGTGCTGAAGGGCAAGGGCCCGGGCAACGTGGAATGGGTCGTGGGCTACGACGCCAAGGCCGACAAGTTCCTCGACACCAACGTGAAGTACAAGCTGCTGGGCAACGCCAACCACTTCATCCAGGTCGGCCAGTTCAAGCAGCCCAACAGCCTGGAAGAACTGTCCAGCACCAAGAACAACGACTTCATCTCCAAGGCTGCGGTCACCAACACCTACGCTGTCGCCCGTCGCCTGGGCGGTGCCTACAGCTACGGCCAGGACAACTGGTCGGTCACCGCCAGCGCCTTCGGCCGCGAACTGACCCGCAACCTGGCCCACGGCAGCGGCTACGGCGCACGTGGCACCTGGGCCCCGATCAACGAGAAGGGCCAGGTCCTGCACTTCGGCCTGAGCTACGTCGACTACGACACCGACGCGGACACCCTGCGCGTGCGTGCCCGCCCGAACGCCGACCTGGCCACCGCGCGCCTGGTCGATGGCGGCAACATGACCGACACCGACCGCGTCAGCACCATCGGCGCCGAAGCGATGTACTTCCAGGGCCCGTTCAAGGCCCAGGCCGAGTACTACACCAGCAAGGCCAAGCGTTACGCCCATGACAACTACACCACCGACGGCTACTACGTCAGCGGCGTGTGGAATGTCACCGGCGAAAGCTGGAGCTACAAGGGCGGCACTCCGGGTACCGGCCTGCCGAACAACCCGGCCGGCGGCCAGTGGCAGCTGGGCGTGCGCTATGACCACATGGATCTGAACGACGGCAACCTCGCCGCCAACCCGGTGGCCGGCCGTCCGCCGATCGTCGATGGCGTGCTCGGCGGCAAGATGGACATCTGGACCGTCGGCGCGAACTGGTACTGGCGCTCGAACTTCAAGCTGATGCTCAACTACGTGATGGTCGACAGCAAGAAGTACAGCTCGACCGCCCGCGGCTTCGTCAACGACGATCCGAACATCCTGGAAGCCCGCGCGCAGTTCTTCTGGTAATACCGGAAGCACGCGTTCGAACGAAGGCACGGCCCAGGCCGTGCCTTCGTCGTTGTGGGCAGGCGGTGGCCGCGCGATGATGCCCTGCCCTGTCGACAAGGACCTTCGGGATGCCTTCTTCGCTCCGCCTGCGCCGCCTGCTTTGCGGTGTCCTGCTCGCTGCCCTGCCCGCCACTGCGTTCGCCTGTGACGATGCGGAGGCCGTGCGCGAGGCCGCGTATCGGCAGTTGCCGGCCGGCGCCCTGCCGGTCACGGCACGTTTCACCGATGCGGACAGCACGGCCTGCCGTGCGTGGCCCGCGCAGCCCGGCACGACCCTGCTGGCCGTCGCGCAATGGGCCGCCCCCGCCTCGGAAGAGGCGCGCGGCGGCGACCTGGACCTGTTGCTGATCGATACCGCCAGTGGCCAGCCGCTGGCCTGGACCCGCGTGGCCGATGCGGTCAGCAGTGATGCGCTGCGCTTTACCGGACTTCGCCTGGACACGGCACGCTGGCAGCTGGACCCGGCCACCCGCGCGTTCGGCGTGCGCATGGACTACAACGGCAGCTCAGGCCCCAACCCGTTCGCGCAGACCGAACTGCAGTTGTTCGTACGCGAGGGCCGGCAGCTGCGCCGGGTGCTTGCCCCGCTGGCCGTCAGCGGCAGTCGCGGCGAATGGGATACGCGGTGCGCCGGCGAGTTCAGCCGCTTCGAGCGCACGCTGGAGATGGGCAGTGCCAATGCCGCTGGCCTGGCGCCGATCGTGGTGCGCGAAAAACGCACCGATACGATCAGCGTCGCCGCCGGTGACGACTGCCATGCCACCGACACGACGGCACCCGCACAGCGCTGGACACTGCAGCCCCGCAACGGTCGCTATGCCGTTCCGGAGGCGCTGCGCGGGCTCTGAAGGGCGGGCTTGGGCACCGCCATGACGGCTGTCACGTTCGCGTCATATGACAGACGCGGGCGTGTCATGGAACCGTTATGGAATGTGCACCGAAACGTCGGGCAGCCGCCCCTCGACCACCCCAGGAGTCTCTCCCGTGATCCACGCCTTCAAGTCGCGCGCCGCCGTCGCCATTCTGGCCGCGTCGTCCGTGTTCGCCGCCAACGCCGCCGATGTCACCGGCGCGGGCGCCTCGTTCATCTACCCGGTGATGTCCAAGTGGTCGGCCGACTACAGCACCGCCACCGGCAAGAAGGTCAACTACCAGTCGATCGGTTCCGGCGGTGGTATCGCCCAGATCAAGGCAGCGACCGTGGACTTCGGTTCGTCCGACGCGCCGCTGAAGCCGGAAGAGCTGGCTGCCGCCGGCCTGGCCCAGTTCCCGTCGGTGATCGGTGGCGTGGTGCCGGTGATCAACGTTGCTGGCGTCGCCCCCGGCGCGCTGAAGCTGGACGGCCCGACCCTGGCCAACATCTTCCTGGGCAAGATCACCACCTGGAACGACCCGGCCATCGCCGCACTGAACAGCGGCCTGACCCTGCCCAGCGGCAAGATCACGATCGTTCATCGTTCGGACGGTTCGGGCACCACCTTCAACTTCGTAAACTACCTGTCCAAGGTCAGCCCGGAGTGGAAGAGCAAGGTCGGTGAAGGCACTTCGGTACAGTGGCCGGCCGGCATCGGCGGCAAGGGCAACGAAGGCGTTGCCGCCTACGTGAAGCAGATCAAGGGCGGCATCGGCTACGTCGAACTGTCCTACGCGCTGCAGAACAAGATGTCCTACGCGGCGATGAAGAATGCGGCCGGCAAGATCGTGCAGCCGTCGGACGCCTCGTTCTCGGCCGCTGCGGCCAGCGCCGACTGGGCCAACGCCCGTGACTTCTACCTGGTGATGACCAACGCCCCGGGCGCTGATGCATGGCCGATCACCGCCACCAACTTCATCCTGGTGCGCAAGCAGCCGAAGAACGTGGCGGGCGCCAAGGCCACGCAGGAGTTCTTCCGCTGGGTCTACAAGAATGGCGATGCGCAGGCCAAGCAGCTGGACTACGTGCCGCTGCCGGACGCGCTGGTGCGCCAGATCGAGACCTACTGGACGCAGAACCTGAAGTACTGAGTTCGTTGCAAGGCGTTCCCCCGCAGGAACGGGGCCGGCGGGTCCTCTCTCCCCCGCCGGCCCCACCGGGCGCTGGATCCTTCGGGGTCCGGCGCTCTTCTTTTTTGCAGGGTTGTCTGTTGCGGTTGGTCGTGAAAGGCGCTGCACCTCCTCGAATGTGGCATTGCGGCGATGGGCCGGCCCTCCGCCACGCCGGGGACCGCGCAGAAGCGCAGTTGGGGCTGTCAGCCGACCCGGCAGCCAACCGTGAATCCCGCGAAACCCTTGCCAGAACGTGATCCAGGACACCTCTGTCATGGACGTCATACGGCTGTAACAAAAACATCATTTCATAGCCGCATCCGCCGACACCGTCGGCTCTACCCCGCTATGGAGTGACCATGAAACTGCACTCGGCCAGCCTTGCCGCCCTTTCCCTGGCCATCGCCCTGGGCCTGTCTGCCTGCGGTGGCGACAAGCAGGCCGCACAGCAGCCGGCCGCTGACGGCGCCGCTGCTCCGGCCGCTGCCGGCGACAAGGTGACCGCTGAGGTCTCCGGTGCCGGCGCCTCCTTCATCTTCCCGCTGGTGTCCAAGTGGTCGGCCGACTACAACACCGCCACCGGCGCGAAGATCAACTACCAGTCGATCGGTTCAGGTGGTGGCATCGCCCAGATCAAGGCCGGCACCGTTGATTTCGGTTCGTCCGACAAGCCGCTGAGCAGCGACGAGCTGGCCCAGGCTGGCCTGGCCCAGTTCCCGTCGGCCATCGGCGGCGTGGTGCCGGTGGTCAACATCGACGGCCTGGAAGCCGGCAAGCTGCGCCTCAGTGGCGCCCTGCTCGCCGACATCTTCCTGGGCAAGGTCAAGACCTGGAACGACCCGGCCATCGTCGCCGCCAACCCGGGCGTGTCCCTGCCGGACGGCAAGATCACCATCGTCCACCGTTCGGATGGTTCGGGCACCACCTTCAACTTCTCCAACTACCTGTCCAAGGTCAGCCCGGAGTGGAAGAGCAAGGTCGGCGAAGGCACCTCGGTGCAGTGGCCGGACGGCGTGGGTGGCAAGGGCAATGAAGGCGTTGCTTCCTACGTGAAGCAGATCAAGGGCTCGATCGGCTACGTCGAACTGGCCTACGCCCTGCAGAACGCGATGCCGTACACCTCGCTGCAGAACGCGGCCGGCACCTGGGTGCAGCCGAACGCTGAAACCTTCGCCGCCGCTGCCGCCAGCGCCGACTGGGCCAGCGCCAAGGACTTCAACCTGGTCATCACCAACGCCCCGGGCGAGCAGGCGTGGCCGATCACCGCCACCAACTTCATGCTGATGCAGAAGAAGCCGAAGGATGCCAAGCGCAACCAGGATGCGCTGGCCTTCTTCAAGTGGGCCTTCGAAAGCGGCCAGACCCAGGCCAACGAACTGCACTACGTGCCGCTGCCGGCCGAGCTGGTCAAGCAGATCGAAGCCTACTGGGCGACCGAACTGAAGTGATGGACCCGACAGTGCCCGCCACGTGCGGGCACCGTCTCCTGCACATCGTGCTGCCCCGCCCCTTCCTGGCCCTGCCGTCCCCATGAATGCCATCGCCCAGCCTGTAGCCGCCCCGTCCACGCGTGACACGCGTGATGCCCGCAACGACAAACTGTTCCGATGGGTGCTGGTCGGCACCGTCATCTTCGTCCTGATAGCGCTGGCCTGCGCCGCACTGTCGATGCTGTGGGGTGGTCGCCACGCCCTGCAGATGCAGGGCCTGAGCTTCTTCTTCTCCTCCGACTGGAATCCGGTCGAAAACAAGTTCGGCGCCCTCGCCCCGATCTACGGCACCCTGGTCACCGCGCTGATCGCGATGGTCATCGCCGTACCGGTCAGCTTCGGCATCGCCTTCTTCCTCACAGAAGTGGCACCGCGCTGGCTGCGTGGCCCGGTCGGTACCGCCATCGAACTGCTGGCGGGCATTCCCTCGATCATCTACGGCATGTGGGGCCTGTTCGTGCTGGTGCCGGTGATGACCGAGTACGTCACCCCGTTCCTCAACGAAACCCTGGGCGAATGGCCGATCATCGGTCCGGTGTTCCAGGGCCCGCCGCTGGGCATCGGCATGCTCACCGCCGGCTTCGTGCTGGCGATCATGGTCATCCCGTTCATCTCCTCGGTGATGCGCGAAGTGTTCCTGACCGTGCCGACCCGCCTGAAGGAATCGGCCTACGCGCTGGGTTCCACCAAGTGGGAAGTGAGCTGGGACATCGTGCTGCCCTACACCCGCTCGGCGGTGATCGGTGGCGTGTTCCTCGGCCTCGGCCGCGCTCTGGGCGAGACGATGGCAGTGGCCTTCGTGATCGGCAACAGCGTGCGCCTGTCGCCGTCGCTGCTGGAACCGGGCACCACCATCGCCGCACTGATCGCCAACGACTTCGGCGAAGCCACTGAAACCTACCGCTCGGCGTTGCTGCTGCTCGGCTTCGTCCTCTTCATCGTCACCTTCGTGGTGCTCGCCATCGCCCGCCTGATGCTGATGCGCCTGTCCCGCAAGGAGGGCAACTGATGTCCAGCACCGCTGACTCCCTGTACCTGCGCCGCCGCATCGGCAATGTCATCGCCATCGCGATGTCCTGCGCCACCGCGCTGTTCGGCCTGTTCTTCCTCGGCTGGATCCTGTTCACCCTGGCCTCCAAGGGCCTGGCCGGCATCAACCTGGATCTGTTCACCAAGATGACACCGCCGCCGATGCAGGAAGGCGGCCTGGCCAACGCCTTCTTCGGCAGTGCGGTGATGTGTGCGCTGGCGATCGGCATCGGCACCCCGCTGGGTGTGCTGGCCGGCACCTGGCTGGCCGAGTACGGCAACGCCCGCAAGGCCGGCACCGTGGTCCGCTTCGTCAACGACATCCTGCTGTCGGCCCCGTCCATCGTGCTGGGCCTGTTCGTCTACACCCTGTACGTGATGCAGACCGGCGGCAGCTTCTCCGCCTTCGCCGGTGCACTGTCGCTGGCCTTCATCGTGCTGCCGGTGGTGGTGCGTACCACCGACGAGATGCTGCGCCTGGTGCCTTCGCAGATGCGCGAAGCCGCGCTTTCGCTGGGCATTCCGCAGTGGAAGGTGATCGTGCAGGTGCTGTACCGCAGTGCCTCGGCCGGCATCATCACCGGCATCCTGCTGGCGCTGGCCCGCATTTCCGGCGAGACCGCACCGCTGCTGTTCACCGCCTTCGGCAACCAGTACTGGAACAGCAACGTGTTCCAGCCGATGGCTTCGGTGCCGGTGGTGATGAACCAGTTCGCCGGCAGCCCGTACGAATCCTGGCAGGTGCTGGCCTGGGCCGGCGCGCTGGTGCTGACCGTGTTCGTGCTGCTGGTCAGCCTCTCTGCGCGCGGCATCCTGCTGCGCAACCGTATCTCCCATGACTGACCTTTCCGTGGATACCGCCATGAACGACCTTTCCAACGCCGTGCCGATGCAGCGCATCGTCGTGCCGGCCTCGCACGAGAACCTGCACGCTCCGGCCCCGGTCAAGCTCGCCGCGCGTGGACTGGACTTCTACTACGACAAGTTCCACGCCCTGAAGGGCATCAACCTGGAGATCCCGGAAAAGCGCGTGACCGCGCTGATCGGTCCCTCCGGTTGCGGCAAGTCGACCCTGCTGCGCATCTTCAACCGCATCTACGCGCTGTACCCGAAGCTGGAAGCGCGCGGTGAGGTGATCCTCGACGGCGAGAACATCCTGTCGCCGAAGTACCCGATGAACCGCCTGCGCAGCAAGGTCGGCATGGTGTTCCAGAAACCGGTGCCGTTCCCGATGACCATCTTCGAGAACGTGGCCTACGGCATCCGCCACCACGAGAAGCTGTCCAAGGCGGACATGGCCGACCGTGTCGAGCACGCGCTGCGCCAGGGCGCGCTGTGGGACGAAGTGAAGGACAAGCTCAACCAGAGCGCGCTGGGCCTGTCCGGTGGCCAGCAGCAGCGCCTGTGCATCGCCCGTGCCGTGGCCCTGCGCCCGTCGGTGCTGCTGCTGGACGAGCCGACCTCGGCGCTGGACCCGATTTCCACCAGCCGCATCGAGCAGCTGGTGGAAGAGCTCAAGCACGAGTACACCATCGTGATCGTCACCCACAACATGCAGCAGGCCGCGCGCGTGTCCGATTACACCGCCTTCATGTACCTGGGCGACCTGATCGAACACGACCGCACCGAAGTGATCTTCTCGCAGCCGTCCAAGCAGCAGACCGAGGATTACATCACCGGCCGGTTCGGCTGATCGGCGCTGACGCTTCGTCACCTGTCCCAGCCAGGCCCGCCTGGCTCTACCTGGATTGCAGAACATGAACCTTCCCAACGACCACATCGTCAAAAGCTACGACGAAGAGCAGCAGCGCCTGGTGGCCGAAATCGTGCGCATGGGCGAGATGGCCGTCGCCCAGCTGGAGGCGTCGATGGACGTCATCGAGAAGCGCGATGAGAACGCCGCCCATCGCATCATCGCCAACGACGAAGCGATCGATTCGCTGGAACAGCAGATCAGCCACGACGTGATGCGCCTGGCGCTGCGTGGCCCGATGGCCCGCGACCTGCGCGAGATCCTCGCCGGCCTGCGCATTCCGGCCGATATCGAACGCATCGGCGACTACGCGGCCAACGTCGCCAAGCGCTCGATCGCGCTGGGCAAGGTGCCGCCGCTGCCGCAGATCCAGGGCCTGCGCGCCCTCGGCCGCCTGGCCGCACAGCAGGTCCGCCGCGCCATCGCCGCCTACCGCGACAACGACGCCGATGCCGCGCTGGAACTGCGCGAGGACGACGCCCGCCTGGATGCGCAGTACACCGCGCTGTTCCGCGAGCTGCTCACCTACATGATGGAAGACCCGCGCAACATCACCCCGTGCACCCACCTGCTGTTCATGGCCAAGAACCTGGAGCGCGTGGGCGACCATGCCACCAACATCGCCGAGAACGTGTGGTTCCTGGTGCACGGCGAACAGCCACTGCCGCCGCGCCAGAAGCGCGACGAGACCTCCAGCGCGGGCGATATCTGATACTGCACTGCAACACCGGATTCGACTCCAGGGTGGCCGCTGTCCTCGTGACAGCGGCCTTTTTGTTGGCGCTGTAATACTTCTCACGAAAATTTGAATTCCCGGCGAGGATTCATTGAGTAGGATCGCTGCACCATCGCTTCACCACGGGCACCCCCGCCCACCACCCAGGAGCACGACCGATGAGCACCTCCAACAAGACGCTGTCCCTGCTGACCGCCACCGCCCTGGCCGCAGGCCTCGGCATGACCGCCTCCGCCTCGGCCCTGAGCATGACCGACCTCGCCCAGGGTTACCTGGTGGCCGGCCAGGCGGCCAAGGCCACCGATGCGAAGGCCACCGATGCAAAATCCGCCGATGCGGCCAAGCATGCCGAAGGCAAGTGTGGCGCCGACGGCAAGAGTGCTGAAGGCAAGTGCGGCGGCGACAAGGGCAAGGCAGCGGCCGGTGCGGACACCAAGGCCAAGACCGGCGGTGACAAGAAGTCGGCCGAAGGCAAGTGCGGCGAAGGCAAGTGCGGTGGCAAGCACTGACGTCCGCGCCGGCGTCGTCCACCCGCGGTCGCCGCTTCCTGCGGCGGCCGTGGGCCTGGGCCTGCGCCGTGCCCTGCTGCAGGACCTGCGCGATGCACCGGCCGGCGATTTCGATTTCCTCGAATGCGCGCCGGAGAACTGGATCGGTGTCGGTGGTCCCGCAGGTGACGCGTTGGCCGAACTGGCGGCGCGCCATCCGCTGAGCTGCCACGGCCTGTCGTTGTCACTGGGCGGCAGTGCGCCCCTGGATACCCAGCTGCTGGCGCAGGTGGGTGCGTTTCTGCACCAGCATCAAGTGCCGCTGTACAGCGAACACCTGAGCTACTGCAGCGACGAGGGCCACCTGTACGACCTGCTGCCGATTCCATTCACCGATGAAGCGGTACGCCACACCGCTGCCCGCATCGCCCGGGTGCAGGACATTCTCGGTCGCCGCATCGCCGTGGAAAACGTGTCGTACTATCTTGCACCGGACCCGACGATGGACGAACTGGCCTTCACCACTGCCGTGCTGGCCGAGGCCGACTGCGACCTGCTGCTGGACGTCAACAACGTCTACGTCAATGCCTGCAACCACGGCTACGACGCCGATGCCTTCATCGCCGGCCTGCCCGCACAACGCATCGTCTGCCTGCACGTGGCCGGGCACCTGGACGAGGCGCCGGACCTGAAGATCGACACCCACGGCAGCCCGGTGATCGACCCGGTGTGGGACCTGCTGGCACGCACCTACGCCCGCATCGGCCCACGCCCCACCCTGCTCGAACGCGACTTCAATTTCCCGCCCTACGCCGAGCTGCGGGGCGAACTGCAGACCATCCACCGCCTGCAGGCCGCGCATGCCGGAGCCGCCCATGGCTGACGCCCCCGAACGCCTGCGTGCGCAGCAGCACGCGTTCACCGCGCACCTGCGCGACCCGGCACAGGTACCGGCGCCGCCCGGCATGGACCCGCGTCGGGTGGCCGTGTACGAACGCCTGCTGTTCAACAATCTGCTGGGGTTGTTGAGCAATGGCTTCCCGGTCTGCGTGCGCCTGCTGGGCGAACCGGACTGGAGTGCACTGGTGCGCCACTATTTCGCCAGCCACCATTGCCACACCCCGTTGTTCACCGAACTGGCTGCCGAGTTCGTGCAGTGGCTGCAGGTGCAACCGGAGCTGCCGCATCCGGCGCTTGCCGAACTGGCCCACTACGAGTGGGTGGAGACCGCGCTGTACCAGCTGCAGGCCGATCCGCTGCCGGAACCGGGCAACATCGATCCGCTGCAGGTGCCGCTGCGCCGCTCACCGCTGGCCTGGCCGCTGCTGTACCGCTGGCCGGTGCATCAGCTGGGTAGCGAAGATGCACCGTCGCAACCACCGGCAGAGCCCACCGGCCTGCTGGTGCGGCGCGACGCTGATGGCGCGGTGCGATTTGCCACCCTGACCAGCCTCGCAGTGCATCTGCTGACCCTGATCGGCGAGTCCCCCGGGGCCACCGGCCAACAACAGCTGCAGCAACTGGCCGCCCTACACCACCTCGATCCTGGGACATTGGCCGCCCCTGGCGCGCACCTGCTGCAGCAGTTCCTGCGTGCTGGCGTGATCGGTCCACTCCCCGCTTCACCCTGACGCCCCTTCCAGGAGATACACCGATGAAGACCCCGACCCTGGCCGCCGCACGCGGCCAGCTGGACCGATTCGCCCCGTGGTTGGCCCCGCTTGGCCTGCGCCTGCTGCTTGCCTGGGAATTCTTCGAATCCGGGCGCGAGAAGCTGCACGGGCAGAACTGGTTCGCCGATCTGCAGGATGCCTTCCCGTTTCCGTTCGACCAGCTGCCCGCTGCGCTGAACTGGCAATTGGCCACCTGGTTCGAACTGGTGGGCGCAGCGTGCCTGCTGTTGGGCTTCGGCACCCGCGTTGCGGCCGCCAGCCTGCTGGTGCTGACGGCTGTGGCAACGTACGCGGTGCACTGGCCGGCCGAATGGAGCTCGCTGGGCGATCTGGCGATGGGCTATGCGATCAGCGATCAGGGCTTTGGCAACTTCAAACTGCCGCTGCTGTTCATGGCGATGCTGTTGCCGCTGCTGTTCACCGGTGCTGGGCGCCTGAGCGTGGATGCAGTGCTGGCGCGCTGGTATCCGTCGGGCCCCACGGCGCGGCCTGTGCTCCGGTAGAAGCCGACCCTGGTCGGCGCGCAGGGTGCCAACCAAGGTTGGCACCTACCAGGATCCCGGGCGCCCTGGTCGGCGCACGTCGCGCCGTCCGGTAGATGCCGACCCTGGTCGGCGCGCAGGGTGCCAACCAAGGCTGGCACCTACCGGGATCCCGGGCGCTCAGGGTCGCTCTGCTAGAATCCGTACATGACCGACCCCACTTCCGCACCTGCCGCCCTCCCTGTTTCCGACGTACCCCAGGCGCAGCGCGCGATGTCACAACGCTTCCGCGGCTTCCTGCCGGTGGTGGTGGATGTTGAAACCGGCGGCTTCGACAGCCAGCGCAACGCGCTGCTGGAAATCGCCGCCGTGCCGATCGAGATGGACGAGAACGGCCTGCTCTACCCTGGCCAGACCGCCAGCGCCCATGTGGTGCCGGCCGAGGGGCTGGAGATCGACCCGAAGTCGCTGGAAGTCACCGGCATCATCCTCGACCATCCGTTCCGGCTGGCCAAGGAAGAGAAGGCGGCGTTGGACCACGTCTTCACTCCCGTGCGTGCAGCGATGAAGAAGTACGGCTGCCAGCGCGCGATCCTGGTCGGCCACAACGCGCATTTCGATCTCGGCTTCGTCAACGCCGCGGTGGCCCGTACCGGGCACAAGCGCAACCCGTTCCACCCCTTCAGCGTGTTCGACACGGTCACCTTGGCGGGCATTGCCTATGGCCAGACGGTGCTGGCACGCGCGGCCACGGCGGCCGGGCTGGGCTGGGATGCCAACGAGGCACACAGCGCGGTGTATGACACCGAGCAGACGGCGCGGTTGTTCTGCACGATCGCCAACGCCTGGCCGCGGTGAAGCAGCCAACGGCGGAGCCCCTCGTGGCGGGCTGACAGCGATTCCTGGGCGGGGGGGGGGGGGGGGGGGGGGGGGGGGGGGGGGGGGGGGGCGCCCGGGCGGGGGGGGGGGGGGGGCCGCCGGCGGGGGGGGGCCGCCCCCCCACCCCC